>JACQNR010000375.1 GCA_016202975.1 Acidobacteriota bacterium | reverse complement strand
TTCGAAGCTGCGCTTCGAGCAATTTGCCCTGCAAACCCAAGTCAACAACATGGTCCGGGCACGCGCCGAAGAACGGCGAGATCTTCACTTCATCGACGTGGTCACACCCATGCTCGAGGAAGGTAAACCGAAGAGCCTCTTCACGAGCGACGATTTGCATATGGCACCCGAGGGCTACGCCATCTGGACACAAGCCCTAAGAGCGGCTTTGCTAGCCAATGCCGAGGCTGAGGCAGGCAGTTGCCATTGAAGAATGATGCAATGACGGGTGTACTTGATGAAAGCGCCATGAAGCAGACCGTGGAAAGCACCACATGCGCATCATATTAAAGATAGCCCGCACTATTCTGCTGTGTGTGGTGGCCCTTATTGGCTCCGCGGAGACGCCCATACCTGATCCTGCCGCCCGTGCATTGCAAGCGACCTTGCAAACCTGGTCCACCAAGAGCATCGGACCCATACAGCTGTATAAGGGTGACATTCCCAATTCGAAGCCATCGGAGAACCGGGAGACACATAAGCAATGGCTGGATATGGAGTTGATTGGTCAAGTCTCTCATCCAGTGTACACGGCGTACTTGCCACCTTCTTCTTGGGCCAGCGGCGCTGCGGTACTCATCTTTCCCGGCGGCGGCTACGTGGACTTGGGCTGGGACATGGAGGGGCATTGGATCGCCGCAGGGCTGCAAGACTGTGGCATCGCGGCCTTCTTGGTATCGGCTGCCCAGTAAGAACACTATGGTCGATAAGTCTACCGCGCCGCTACAGGATGCGCAGCAAGCCTCGCGGCTGGTTCGACACCACGCCAAAGCTGGGAAATCGATTCGCAAAAGTTGGCTACGATGGCCTTCGCGTTTGAGAAGCAGATTAAGCGGTAGAGAAAAACATTGGCAGTGATGTAAGCGTCAAATCTGCGATACATCTGATGGTGCTCTCAAAAATTCGGAGTAGTACAATGCCTAATCCTGCCTGCTTCAGTTTCATTCGCATTGTCATGCTCGGTTTCTCGGTCTGGGCATTCGCCTGTCCGGCTCCGGGCGGTCCGGCATCCATGAACGGGCCTCGCGACGGCTATGTGATACCCAAGGCAATTTACGTTGAGGCGATCCGAACCTCACGGTACGTTGTCGTTCGCGACGGTACGCGCCTGGCGATAGATATCTATCGGCCGTTGGCGGACGGAAAGGCGGTCGAAAAGCCGTTTCCAGTGATACTGACGTCCTCGCTCATTGCGGCCCGTGACAGGCGCACAACCTTCGGATCGCTCGCTCCATTTCTCATGGAGGTGCTGAAACGCGGCTATGTGATCGCGTCACTCGAAACGCGAGGTCATGGCGCTTCCTTCGGTCGAATGAGTCCCGCGCGCATCGAGACCGCTGAGGATTATTGGGACCTCTACGACGTGGTTGAGTGGCTCGCCGCGCAGCCTTGGAGCGATGGAAAGATCGGGATGGCGGGCTGCTCCAATGGGGGGCTGACGCAATTTCGAGCAGCGTCCGTCATGCCTCCTCATTTGAAGGCCATCGCGCCGACCTCTCCGCCGGTCGACTGGGCGACTATGGGGTGTATCAATGGAGTGACCACCACCCCATTTGCCGAATGGCGGGAGTCGGGCATCGAATCTGACCCAGTAGACGAGGACCGTGATGGCTCGTTGCGGGAAGCCGCAATAATGGAACACAGAATCGGGGGCAAGGCACGCGTCACCCGGCCTTTCCGAGACGCGCCCGTAACGCTTCCCGACGTTCATGTGTTGCCCTCGCAGTGGTGGAATTTTCTTCCAAATTTCGCCTTATCCAAGATGCCTGTATTTCAATACGGCGGCTGGCGAGATATTTTTCCAGAGCAGTCTTTGGCGCTTTATCGAAGTTTGGCGCGGCAGGGCGTGCCGCAAAGGCTCATCATGGGCCCCTGGTATCACTGCGAGTGGTATCAAAGTAACCTCACGGACGCCGTCGCGGAGTCCCTGCGCTGGTATGACTATTGGTTGAAAGGAATCCAAAACGGCGTCATGAACGATCCGCCGATCCGATATTACGTAATCAATGCGCCGGCGGGGTACGAATGGAGGACGGCGACCCAGTGGCCGCTGCCAAACGTGAAGCCAAACACCTATTTCCTCGGCGGCCACAGAGCCTTGATTGTGCTGATGCCGAAGGTCTCCGAGAGCAAGGACAGTTACGTCGTAAACTATACGGAAACGACCTCCAGTTTCAGGACTCGCTGGCCCATGGGAGGCACCTCGGCGAGCCAGGAGAATCCAGGGTTATTGCCGATCTCCACATCGACCTTGGACGCCAGCTCGCTCATCTATACGAGTGAGCCTTTAGAACGGGATTCAGAGTTGACCGGCTTTCCGGTAGTCACTCTATGGGTCTCTTCGACCGAAAAGGACCAGGATTTCTTTGTCTACCTCGAGGAAGTCGATTCAAGCGGCAACTCGACTCTTCTGACAGAAGGGGCAATCCGTGCCTCGAATCGGGCAACTCGCCAGCCTCCCTTCGACAACGAAGGGCTGCCTTGGCACCCAGGCTACCAGGCCGACCAGGTACCGCTGCAACCAGGCGTGCCCACAAAACTGGAATGGGCGCTCTTCCCATTCTCAAATTACGTCAAGAAGGGCCATCGCTTGCAAATCGCAATAAACAGCTTCGACAAAGGAGCCTGGGATTCACCGGAAATCTCGCCGGCGCCTACCGTCAGCATTTACCACGATGCGATGCATCCATCATCGATCAGTCTGCCGTTTGTTTCGCAGTGAGAGTGAAAGCAATAGGCTCCCTCAAGCCATCGGGTTGTGGTCGTGCAAGTTCCGAATCTCCGGCGATTGCTGATGTGGAACGGCCGGTACCTGCAGCGATGACATGATGCGAGCAGTGCTTTTATCAATCGGAGAAAAAACAAATGATGATTGCGCACAGTTTGCCGAGGACCGCGGACTATGTTTTCCCCGGGTTTGATTTTTCAGTCTTGAGAAAGTTTCATGCTTCGTGGCGGAACCAGAATCCCGGTCCTCTCAAGAAACTCGAATACCTCCGAGTTTTCTTTCAATTTGCCTTTGAGAGCAAATGGATCGACGAGAATCCTCGTCGACAGCTAGAGATCCCGAAGGTCAAGCTACGACAGACGATGCCTGACACCCTGGAGCTTATGGCTGCTATCTTTGCAGCTTGTGAGAAGTACGGTCGGAGGTGGCGTGGCGGGAAGTACAGTCCCTCGGAGAATGTACGACGCCTGCGGGCGTTCGTTCTGGTGCTGCGCTAGGGGGCCTTCGGATCGGCGACTGCGTCGCGCTGGCGCGACATCGCATTGTCGACGGCAAGCTCTTCCTTATACACGGCCAAAACCGGAACACTGGTCTATTGTCCGCTTCCCGATTTTGTCCTGACGGCGCCTGAGGCAGTTCCCAAAGTGAGCGACACCTATTTCTTCTGGACGGGAGAATCAAAGCTTGGGAGTGCGACAGGGGACTGGCAACGGGCACTGAAGAGTGTGTTTACGGAGGCGCGGACTCCCGACGGTCACGCACACCGCTTCCGCGATACGTTCGCTGTCGAGCTTCTCAAAGGGCGTGTTCCAATGGAGCACGTCTCGGTGCGCTCGGCCACAGCCGTTTCAAGGTCACAGAAAAGCATTACTCCCCGTGGGTACGCGACCGCCCGGAGAAGTTGGAGGCGGATTTCGCACGCAGGTGGGGCGAGCCGATTCCCGAGACGAAGGGCACACGAGAGGAACACGAAAGATCAGGACGCGTTAACTGAATGACACGAGGATAGATAGATTGGCGGAGAGGGTGGGATTCGAACCCACGTCCCGCTTTCGCGAGAACACGCTTTCCAAGCGTGCTCCTTCAGCCACTCGGACACCTCTCCGCGGCAATGACGCTGCTTATCCCCTTAGGGATTCGCCGGAACGTTTCATCCAGTATAGCATTGAGGCAGCCTGCCCAGTCCGATGGCTTGAAGTGACACGAGGTTTGAAGAAGGCCGATAGTGAAGC
Organism: Acidobacteriota bacterium; assembly: GCA_016202975.1. Classification (GTDB taxonomy): domain Bacteria; phylum Acidobacteriota; class Terriglobia; order UBA7540; family UBA7540; genus JACQNR01. Next base: position 3,440 of record JACQNR010000375.1, on the reverse strand, counting down.
GCCCGCCCCGACTAGGCCCTCCCTTGCTTACCGGAACCTGTGCCGGAACTGAACCTCCATTCCGAAGATGCCGCCCTGATCGCGTTCGCCGATGATCGACACGCGATCGCTGACCGCCCATTCCAGGCGGATGATCCGATATTGGGAGACCCCAGTATTGGTCGCGTATGTGATCGTCAGATCGGGGGCGACCTGCTGCTCGACGGTAATAAGCGCGCCGCCCGTGGTGGCGACACCGCCGGCGTTGGGATCAATCTTGATCCGGCTGACGCCAAACAGCCGTTGGATGCGACCCGACATTTGTGTAGAGAGAGCCTGGGAGACGAGGGCGCTTGCCCCCACCATTGCGGCGGGATGGGATGACTGTGTGGCCATTTCATCCTGCTCGCGCGCGTACCCGAATGCGAGAAGCGTCACGATATCGCTGGTGGGAAGAGGTGGGTCGGAGCGGTAAGTAATTTTCAGGCGGTCAAGGGGTCCCGAAAGATTCACTGTCAAGTTATAACGCTGAATGCGGGTTTCCGCCTCAAGCGTCAGGAGCGATTCGGTTCGGAACGGATTGTTCATGCTGATGTCGCCGCGCCGGATGTGGTAGCGGTTTCCGCGGAAGACTGCCTCGCCGCTGAGGATCTGAACGCGACCGACTTCCACTGATTCGGCCAGCGTTCCCTGCAGTCGGACGTCGATATCGCCTGCCAGGCGCAGGTCCCTTGCTTCGAAGCGGACGGACGTCGAGGATTTGACGCGGATGTTCAGGCGAACCCGGGGGGCAATCGGCGACTTGATGGCAGACCGAGAAATGCCCGCAGATGACGCTACCTGTCCGACATGCGCCAACCAGTTGAAATTCTCCGGAGCAAAAATCTGGTGAACGACAAGGTCGCCGGAAACCTCACCCCTCTCGGCGCCGCCCGCGAGACGAAGCGTTCCATCGAGCACGGACGTAAATACCGAGGGATAACGAACGCGGACTTGGCTGAGTTCCGCCTGCAAATTGAGCCGCGGCGCAGCGGCGGCGAAGTCGACAAAGCCGGTCAAGACGACACGGCCTCCGCCGCTCGTCCCTGCGAGTGAACGCAGAGTGGCTCGGTCACCTTCAAGCACCACATCTCCGGTGAGCCCGTTGATACGGAAAGGGAGGTCGCCGTATCCTGCGTTTACGTTCTGGATGCTCATCGTTCCATGCAGCGCCGGGTGGGAGAATGTCCCCGTCATGCGAAAATTGAGCAAAGACTCCCCGCTTGCCTGAATACCGGGGTCAACAAGATTCAGTAACGTGGCCTCGGCCTTTCCCCCGGCATGTATGGCGAGAGACCCTCCCTGTCCGAATCGCGCTGTGCCTTCTACGGCCAGACTAGTTGCGGGGCCATTCAAGTTGAAGCGGTCGATCGTAACGCGTTTCGCCGCGTATCGCACGTTGACAGGCCCCGCCGCGCTCAGTGTGAGGGTCGGATATTCGACGACGAATTGGGCGGCCTCGGCGACAATTTCGATAGAGCTCGAATCCGCGGGCGAAAATATGCCACGGAGAGTTCCGGCCACGGTCAGTTTCGGCCCGCTCTGCCTGGCCGTGGAGAGATGGATCCAGGGGTCGAGCCGCAGCGCTTTGTATTCGGAATGTACCGAGAAAGGGGCGCCCGCCGCTGCGGGCTTTGAGCCCGAGAAGCGAATGCTTCCGCCAGGGCCTTCGCCTTGTCCGCTGAAATCCATGCGTTCACCGTTGCGGGTGAAGTGGCCCGTTACGTCGCCTATCGGCACTTTCCCAGCCACGATGTTTCGGATGGCGCCCGTTGCGTCGATGTCAATAGCGTCTATCCAGCCCTGGGCGCGGACGTTGAAATCCATCAGGCCTTGCAGGTCGGTTGGAGAAACGTCCAGCGATGCACGCAGTCGTCTTATTTCGTCGATGCGAAAGCTGCTTCCTGAAATCGAGAAGTCAAACTTCCGAGCCGGATAGTCAACTTTTCCCGCGCCCCGCGCCTGGCCATGACCCTTCGTCCAGGCCACGTCATTGAGATGCCACACGGAACGATCGACCATGATGCTGGCGGCAAGCGCATCGAAGGGCTCATCGTACAATGTGCCTTTTTCAACGCGCACCTGCCCCGAGCCGGTCGCATCATCCAGGCTTCCCTGGATATCCATCTTTCCTGTCAGGGACCCGCGCAGCGGAAATTGCTCCCCGAAAGCGGCCAACAAACCTTCCAGAGGTGTCTTTTCCGCATTAACGCTCAGGCGCAAGGGGCGGGTAGAATCGAGCTTGCCGCTCTCGATCGGAAGTTCGGTATCCAGTTGAATTTGACTTTCGCGATACTCCAAATGCCCATCGGCAACCCGGATCACCTGCGGTGCGATGGTGATGCCGGCGCGGAGTTTGTCCCAGCGCGTGCCATGGAATTCGAATGGGCCACTCGAAAGTTCGCCCCTCCACATGAGACTGCGAAACGGCCCGGCAACCTCTCCGCGGAAGGTCACGGCGGACCGGAGTTTAAGAGGGATAGGTTCCTTCGCCGCAACCCATGGCTCGATGAGGGGGCGCCACTCTTCGAAATCGGTTGCGGTGATCCCCAGGGCGAGGTTTGCATGGCGCATGCCCAGGGTTCCGCGTGCTGTTGCCGCCGACGAACGCGTGCGAAACTTCGCCTGCCGAATCTCAAGGACAAGCGCCGGGTCGAATCGGGAGGCGCCTTCGAGCGAGCCTGCAAGGGAGAGAACCCCGGCGCGCTCGATTCCATCCGGGACGAAGTCCATTTTGTACTGTCCCCGAAAATTGCGAAGATGACCTGTCCAGGTCAATGTTACCGACCCCGAGGTTCGCGAGGCTATGTAATTCCTTGTGTCGCGGGCCAAGAAGGCCCGAATGATCCGCTGAACGGATAGTCGATCGGCGCGCGCCTGCAAGCGAAATTGTGGCACAGAGTCTCTGAAGGTAATGTCAGCGGTTCCGCTAAAATTCCCCTCCAGGAGCGTGCCGGTCATCTCATGAATCGAGATGTGGTCGGAGTCTGCCAAATAGCTCGCCGATGCGGAAACCCCCTTCAGATTTTCCTGTCCCGTCCGGAATTCCAACTGCCGAAAGGCAATCTTGCCCTCTGCCTGAAGAATCTTGTCATGATAGGTTAGCGTCCCCTTGAGGTTTCCTCTGCCTCCCAGAACGTCTCGAAGCCCGAACACCTCAGCCAGTTCGCGAATTTCCCCGTCGGATTCATAGGAGAAGCGAAGGCCTAGAGGGTTCCAACTGGTAACGGACAGGTTGCCGCGGCTGGTGACTCCGGCGCACTGCCAGGAAAGCGCCTGAGTGACAAGTCCCGCGCGTGAGAATTCCGCCTGCGCGTCGAATGATGTTCGTGGGAGCGCGAAGTTCGGGCCGCGGACTTGAACTTCGGTTGCGGAAATGCTTCCCGCGTATTTTCCCGTAGGAGATCGCCGAACAAGGATGG
>JACQNR010000374.1 GCA_016202975.1 Acidobacteriota bacterium | reverse complement strand
CCATTGGATTCGCTATTGATGAGGCAGGCGGCGGCGACCTGATCGCCTTCTTCCAGGTGAATCAGGCGCACGCCCTGCGCCGAGCGGCCCGACTCGCGGATACCGTTTGCGTCGAGGCGGGTGATCTTGCCCTGCTCGCTGATGATCATGACCTCGGACTCCTCGGTTACTCTCAGGACGCCCACCACTTTGCCGTTGCGGTCCGCTGTTTTCACATTGATGACGCCTTTGCCGGCGCGCGATTGAAGCCGGTATTCGGTGATGTGCGTGCGCTTGCCGTAGCCCTTTTCGGTGACGGAGAGAATCAGCTCTTTGTCACTCACGATTTCCATGCCTACGATGTAGTCGCCGTCTTCGAGATCCATGGCATTCACGCCGTAAGCCTGGCGTCCCATATCGCGAACATCTCTCTCGGGGAAGCGAATGGCCATGCCCTCGTGGGTGGCGAGAAAGATGGTTTCGCGGCCGGTGGTGAGCTGCGCATCAATCAACTCGTCGTTCTCCTCGATGCTCATGGCGATGATGCCGCGCGACATGGGATTGGAAAACTCCGCCAGACGCGTCTTCTTGATGATGCCGTGCTTCGTAACCAGAACCACATAGCCCTCGGCCGCGTAAGTTTCGCCTTCGATCGTCACATCTTTGGGCTCGTCCGGAAGCTGCTTCACCGCCACCATCGCTGCGACTTTTTCTTTCGTTGCCAAATTGACGAGGCTGACGACATTCTTGCCTCGGCCCGCGGCGCCGACGTCGGGGATTTCATACACCTTCAGCCAATGCACCCGCCCGGCGTTGGTGAAGACCAGAATGTAGCTGTGCGTGGAGGCGATGAAAAGGTGTTCGACAAAATCCTCTTCACGCGTCTTCATGCCGAGCCGCCCCTTGCCCCCGCGCGTCTGCTGGCGGTAAGTGGAGACCGGCGTGCGCTTCATGTAGCCGGTGTGCGAGACAGTGATGACCACTTCTTCGACCGCGATGAGGTCCTCGAGCTTGATTTCCGCCTGTTCCTCGATGATCTCCGTGCGGCGCGCGTCGCCGTATGCTTTCTGCACCTCTTTGAGCTCTTCGACGATCAGCTTCTTGAGCGCCTTGTCGCTCGCCAGAATTTCGAGGTGCTCCGCAATTCTCTTTTGCAGCTCGTCGTACTCCGTCTGAATTTTCTCGCGCTCGAGCGCGGTCAGGCGCTGCAGCTGCATTTCGAGAATGGCCTGCGCCTGCCGCTCGCTGAACTCGAAGCGCCCCATCAGGCCTTCGCGGGCTTCCTTGGGGGTTTTGGAGGCGCGAATCAACTTGATGATGGCGTCGAGGTGCTGCAGCGCCTTCAGGAATCCTTCCAGGATATGAGCGCGTTCCAGCGCCTTGCGCAGCTCGTAGGCGGTGCGCCGGCGGACGACCTGGACGCGATGGTCGATGAAGAGCTGAATCGCCTCGACCAGCGAAAGCGTGCGCGGCTGGCCGTTGACGATGGCCAGCATGATCATGCCGAAAGTTTCCTGAAGTTGCGTGTGCTTGTAGAGATTGTTGAGGATCACTTCCGGCTGCTCGCCGCGCTTGAGCTCGATGACGATCCGCATGCCGTCGCGGTCGCTCTCGTCGCGCACGTCGGAAATGCCCTCGATCTTTTTTTCCTGGACGAGATCGGCGATGCGCTCGATGGTCTTGGACTTGTTGACCTGGAACGGAATCTCCGTGATGACAATCTGCTGCTTCTCCTTCGTCGGGCGCTCGATGGCGGCCTTGGCGCGCATGGTAAACTGGCCGCGCCCGGTCTGGTACGCCGATTTGATGCCGCCCCGGCCGTAGATGTAAGCGCCGGTCGGAAAATCCGGGCCCGGGACGAGCGCGAGAACATCATCGATCGACGCGTTCGGCCGGTTAATAAGCAGGATGGTCGCCTCGATGATTTCCGTCAGATTGTGCGGAGGAATCTTGGTGGCCATGCCCACGGCGATGCCGTCCGAGCCGTTGACCAGTAGATTCGGCACACGCGTGGGAAGAACCGTGGGTTCTTCCGTGGACTCGTCGAAATTGGGGACGAAATCGACCGTTTCCTTGTCGATATCCGCGAGCAATTGCTCCGCCAGGCGCGAGAGGCGGCACTCCGTGTACCGGTAGGCCGCTGCCGGATCGCCGTCGACCGAGCCGAAGTTGCCCTGGCCGTCGATGAGTGGATAGCGCATGTTGAAATCCTGCGCCATGCGCACCATGGTGTCGTAGACCGCCGCATCGCCGTGCGGGTGATACTTCTTGATGACTTCGCCGACCACGCCCGCGCACTTAATGTAGCGCTTGTCGGGGGTGATCCCCTCGCGGTACATGGCGTAGAGGATGCGGCGGTGCACCGGCTTCAAGCCATCGCGGATGTCGGGCAGCGCGCGGCCGATGATCACGCTCATCGCGTAGTCGAGGTACGACGCACGCATCTCGTCTTCGATGTTGACGGGAATTTCCCTTACCGGCTTGATTTGTTCCTGGTCACCCATGCGCTAAACTTCCTTTCAAAACCTCTTTCGAAACGCGGAAAAGCCTATGAACCTGTCATCCTGAGGAGTCCCGAGAATTCTTGTCAGGACGACGAAGGATCGCCGCATCTGCACGTTTCCCAAGATGCGGAGATTCTTCGCGGAGTTTACCCTGAGCAAAATACCGAGATCCTTCGCTTCGCTCAGGATGACAGCGAGGGGCTCAGCATGACACGGCTCCGCCCTATGCGTTCGCTATTGCAAATGCGACCAGTAGAGCCAGCCCCGACAGGAATGTTACACGGGCAACTGCTCCACTCCACTGCCAAAGCTGCCAGTAAAGGGTTTCCCGTTTTTCCGCCTTGATAGCGTCTTTCTCATACTGACCTGCGGCACCCCGCAAACGGGTCCGAAATTCCTCCCGTTCCCTGGGAGTCCTCAAGTTTACGATGGGCAACGAAGGAAGCATATCGGCCTCGGTCTGCCGTTGGTCCATGCGGCTTTGCGCATACTCCCTGTTCCGTGCAAAAGTCATGTAATACGCATATAGGAAAGGAGAAAAAAGCGAACACACCGCGCAAATCAAAAGCGCGCACCAACTTGCGACCATCGCTCCGAAGCCTACTACCGATGGGGTAGTACTCCTCAGGTACCCCAAATATGTGACACTAAGGGCGATTGTACCTCCAGCAAAAAGGGCAAGATTGTTGTAAAACCTCTCGAGTGCCCCCCGGTTTTCCGCGAACTCTTCCTGAAGTTTTTCTTCTACAGTGGCTACACGGCTTGCTGCATCGTCGATGCGCTTCTTCGCAAGAACTGGATTTGTACCCACCTTGTCACCTTCAAATCTCGAGCGCATGTGGACTTCCGACACCGGGAAAGCCCGTGCGCACCGCCGACCAAAGCAATCTACGACCAACTCTAAATATCGAGATTCTTCACCTCAAGGGCGTTTTCCTGGATGAACTGGCGGCGGGGATCGACGGCGTCGCCCATCAGGACGGTGAAGATCGAGTCAGCCTCGACCTGGTCTTCAACTCGAACTTGCAACAGCGTCCGCTGCTCGGCGTCCATGGTGGTTTCCCAGAGTTGTGAGGGGTTCATCTCGCCCAGACCCTTGAAGCGCTGCACGGTGAAGGCTTTCTTCCCGACCGCCATGACGTGTTCGAGAAGCTGGACGCGGTTCTCGATTTTGATCTGGCTGCCATTGGTGGAGAGCATGAATGGCGGCTTGTCGAAATCGCGCACACGCTTGTGCAAGTCGAGCAGGCGGCGGTAGTCGGGGCTGGAGACCTGTTCCCAATCGATGGTGCGTTCGCCCAGTGACTCGTTCCAGTAAGCCAGCGTGTAGAGGTTGTGCTCCTCGTCGAGCTTGATGCCGACCTTGAAGCCCTGCGCCTTTAAATCCTTAGCGATCACTTCGAGCTTGGTCTTGTCTTCGAGTTCCATCTTCTTCCCGAGCTCGGCCCTGAGCATGGCGTTGACCGGACGCGCATCGGCAAAACGTTTCTCAAGCTTCGCGAAAATTTCCACGTACTCGGCGAGAGCCATCAGGACGTTTGTCAGCTCGCCGCCCGCAACGGGGGTCTTCTTGCCGTCGCTGATTTCAACCGAGTGGTCCTCTGTGGCGCGGCGCATCACTTCCCGCCGGAACTCCTTCTCATCGCGAATGTAACGCGCT
>JACQNR010000363.1 GCA_016202975.1 Acidobacteriota bacterium | reverse complement strand
GTGATTTCCAGGACCTCGTAAAAGCCCACGCGTCCCTTGTATCCCTTATTGCCGCAGGTCGAACAGCCCTGGCCCTTGTATACTTTTACGGTTTTCGCCTCCTCGGGCGTATATCCCGCGTCAATTAAGACCTGGGGAGCAACGTCGTCCACGACCTTACACTCCTGGCAGACGCGCCGCGCCAGCCGTTGCGCGCAGATCAGGTGCACCGAGGTGGCCACAAGGAAGGGCTCGATCCCCATGTTCATCAGGCGCGAGATCGTGGCGGGCGCGTCGTTGGTGTGAAGCGTTGAAAGAACCAAGTGCCCGGTGAGCGCGGCCTTGATGGCGATTTCCGCCGTCTCAAAGTCGCGGATCTCGCCTACCAGGATGATGTTCGGGTCCTGCCGAAGGAACGAGCGGAGGGCGGCGGCGAAATTCAGCCCGATTTGTTCCTTCATCTGCACCTGGTTGATCCCGGGCAGTTGGAACTCCACCGGGTCTTCCGCCGTGACGATGTTGGTGTCCGGCTTGTTGAGCTGGGCGATGGAGGAGTAGAGCGTGTTGGTCTTGCCGCTGCCGGTCGGGCCGGTGACCAGCACCATGCCGTAGGGCTTCAAAATGGCTTTCTGGAATTTCTCCAGCGATTCCGGCTCGAACCCGAGCTTGGTCATGTCGAGCCGCAGGTTTTCTTTATCGAGCAGCCGCATGACCACTTTTTCGCCGAACAGCGTGGGCAGCACCGAAACGCGGTAGTCGAGCTGCTTCTTCTTCCCGTTGTGCATCATCTTGATCATGATGCGGCCGTCCTGGGGAAGGCGCTTTTCCGAAATGTCCAGCTTGGCCATGATCTTGATGCGGCTGATAATGGCGTCCCGCAATTTGATGGGCGGATTCATGATATTCGCAAGCATCCCGTCGACCCGCATCCGCACGCGGTACTCTTTCTCGTAGGGCTCCATGTGAATGTCGCTGGCGCCACGCTTTACAGCGTCCGTCAGGATGTAGTTCACCAGCTTGATGACCGGAGCCTCTTCGGAGGCCTTTTCCAGTTGCGCCATGCTCAGCCCGGTCTCATCCTCGGCCTCTAATTCGACTGCTTCCGTCATGCCGTCGTCGATGAAGTTGACGATGTCCTCAAGTTCCTTCTTCCGCTCGATATCCTCAGCCGAGCCGTAGTGCTTCTTAATGGCCTCCATGATGGCGGTTTCCGACGCTACCACCGGCTCGATATTGAAACCCGTCATGAACTTGATGTCGTCCATGGCGAAGACATTGGTGGGATCGACCATCGCGACGGTCAGTGACGATCCCACGCGGCTGAGGGGTAAGATCTGATACTTCGTCGCGGTATCCATCGGGATGAGCTTAATCACCGCAGGATCAACGTCAAAATACGCCAGGTTAATCGAGGGCACGCCGTACTGGCGGGAAAGAACCGCCGTCACCTCGTCATCGGTCAGGAAGTTCAATTTTACCAATGCGTTACCGAGGCGGCAGTTGTTTGTCTTCTGGTATTCCAGGGCCTGTTTCAGTTGTTCCTGTGAGATGATTTTTTCTTTGATAAGGATTTCGCCGAGCTTCCCGGACATTAATCGACTCCCACCAAAACCGACTCGTCTGAATTAGTTGAAACGACCCTCAGGCACGGCATTGATTAGACAATGCGCCCAAAATCACGCACTTAGACGAATCCTAGAGTTTTCCCCACATAAAGTCAAGACTCTTTGCATCGAGTGAAAGCCATTTTCCCGCCGGGGAAGTCTATTCGGTTCTCCCCGCGCTTGACGCGGCGATTTTCCGCGTGTAATGTCGCGCGGCATGAAGCCATCCGAGCGCGTTCGCCGGAAATCGGGAAAAGCACGCGAACTGGAGAAATACTTCCATGCCCTACACTTGCACTTTGGCCCGCAACACTGGTGGCCTGCCAAGACCCGGCTGGAAGTTATTCTGGGAGCCATCCTGACTCAAAACACGTCCTGGCGGAATGCCGCGCTAGCCCTGCGCGAGCTGCGCCTGGCGGGATTGCTGCGCTACACCAGCCTGAAACACCTCCCGGCGAAGAAGCTGGCGCCGTACGTCCGCTCGGCGGGATTCTTTCGTCAGAAAGCTCGCGCCATCCGCAATTTCCTTGATTGGCTCGAGCAGCAATGCGGCGGCTCACTCCATAGACTGTTCAGCTTGCCGCCCGAGGAGGCCAGGAATCGACTCCTTCGGATCAAGGGCCTCGGGCCAGAAACCGTGGACGCCATTCTGCTCTACGCGGGTCGTCATGCCTTCTTCGTCGCAGACAGTTATACGCGGCGAGTACTCATTCGACATCGGCTGATACCACAAAACTCGGGGTACAATGCCACTCAGGTGTTCATGCATCAACACCTGGAGAGCAGTCATGTCCTTTATAATGAATTTCATGCCCTACTTGTCAAAGTCGGAAAGCGTTACTGTGTCAAATCCACACCAAAATGTTCGAATTGCCCACTGAGGCCCTTCCTCCCACCCTCGGGGCCCGCTTGACAAAGCCTCATTCGGCATGAGTCACAAGCATTCCCAGCAGAGGGGTGATGCTGGTACTATAGGGCAAGACTCCGTTTACCCGGCCGTTTCCGGGAAAACCGATGCACGACGAACTCCAGCCCCGGCGCAAGTTCACGCTTGTTTTGCTGCTGATTCTCGTCCCGATCCTTTTCTTGCTCGGTTGGAGCCAGGCATCGCTTAACCTGTCATTTCTTCAACCAGCAAGCGCCCGTGCGACGATTCTGCTTATCGCCATTTCGGTCGTCATTTTCCTGGCCTTCGTTATTTTTGCGCTCATTCTGACGCGCATTCTCCTCAAACTCTACTTCGAGCGCAGCAAGCAGCAATTCGGCGCCCACTTCAAAATCAAGATGCTGGCGGCATTTCTGGGCCTATCCGTCGTTCCGGTTTGCGTGCTGTTCATATTTGCAAATGGGCTTCTCAACCGCAGTATTGATAAGTGGTTTGGCATCCCGTTTGACACCGTCCGGCGCGACGCCAGCGAGATCTTCCATCAGGTCGAGGCCCAGGCGGAGCAGCGCACGCTGCACGACACGGTTCATCTGGCCGAGCACGAGGAACTTCAGCGGGACTTGGCGGCAGGGAGCCGCGCGCGTGTCGAGGCCGTCCTGGCGCGCACCGCCCGCGACCTCTCTCTCGATCTAGCGCTCTGTTTCGATGCTCACGGCGAGATCCTCGCCCAGACCGGCCAGATGGGGCCTGACCCCGCCGAGGTAGGGCGACTCTTTTCCCAAATGATGAACGGGCGCTTGCCCGAGAGCGGTGCCTCCACTCGCTGGGCAGGTGGCAATCTGGAGCTTTTCCTGGCGGCTTCACCGGTCCTCGGCCAAGAAGGCGAGCATCTCGGCTCGGTGGTCATCGGGCGTCAACTGCCCACCAACATACGGAAAATGGCGGGAGAAATTCAGCGTGAGGCCGGCAAATATGATGAGCTCAGCCGCGAGCGGCGCGCCGTCAAGCGTATATATCTCTGGATTCTGTCCCTGCTCACTCTCCTGATCCTCTTTGCCGCGACATGGTTCGCCCTGTTCCTGTCAAAACAGGTTACCGTGCCCATTGGCGCTCTGGCCGAAGCCACGCACGAAGTCTCGCGCGGGAATCTGGGCTACCGCGTCACAGTTCGCTCCGGGGACGAGCTTGGCTCTCTCATCGAGTCCTTTAACGAGATGACCAGCCAGCTCGAAGCAAACCGTCGCGTCATCGAGCAAGCCGCCAAAGACCTGCGAGAGGCTCATCTCGAGCTGGAAGAGCACGCCCGGCTGGTCGAAGTCATTCTGCAGAATATTCCGACGGGAGTCGTGTCTCTGGACCGCCAGGGGCAGATCACCCAGGTCAATTCCACGATGGAGCGGATGTTCGGCGCGGAGAAGGTGAAGAACGCGCGATCCCTGGGAGAACTTCTCGTGCCGGACGACCTGCGCGAGGTTTCCCGCCTCTTCCGGCGCGCCGCACGCCAGGGTAGTATTACCCGGCAGATGGACCTCGAAATGAACGGCCGGCGGGTCCCCATCGCGCTTACCATCTCCTCCATCCGCGCCCCGCGCGGAACGGTGGGCGGCATGCTGCTGGTCATTGAAGATCTTACCGAGGTCCTGCGGGCGCAGAAAGCGATGGCCTGGCAGGAAGTTGCCCAGCGCATCGCCCACGAAATCAAGAACCCACTGACTCCCATTCAGCTTTCAACCGATCGCATTCGACGCCTAATTGAACGGGCCGGATCGGTCGCCGTCTCGCAGGACCTGGCGGACGCAGTAAGCGAGAGCGTCACCCTGGTGGGCAGAGAAATCGAGTCGCTCAAGCAACTGGTGGATGAATTCTCCAGCCTGGCGCGGTTCCCTGCCTCGCGGCCGGTCCCCGCCCAAATCAATCACATTGTGGAAGCGGCGTTTCACGTATTTGAGGGGCGGCTGGACGGCGTTTCCCTTCAATGCGACCTCGCGCGTGACTTGCCTCCCGTGCAGGCTGATCCTGAGCAGCTGCGGCGCGCCATCGTCAACCTGATCGATAACGCAGCGGAGGCGGTCGAGAAGTCGGCACTACGGGTGATCTCCGTACGTACCGCGCTCGACGCCGAACGGGACATCGTGGAACTCATCGTGGCCGACAGCGGGCCTGGCATCACCGCGGAAGCGAAGGAAAAACTCTTCCTGCCGTTCTTTTCCACTAAACGGCGAGGCACCGGCTTGGGTCTGGCCATTGTCAGCCGCATCGTCAGCGAGCACAACGGGACGATTCGCGTGGAAGAAAATCAACCTTCGGGTACCCGATTCGTTATAGAGCTCGCCGTGGACCGTGCGGCGGTTCTGAATGCTGGATGATGAACGAGCATCACCTAGCGCCTCGTAGGAGGCCCCCCGGCTCTGCCGGGGTGGCAGTAGAAGTTTGACAAATCCGGAAGTCCATCGCGGAAACTCCTTAACGTGAGCCGCCAAAGCACACGAAAAGG
>JACQNR010000366.1 GCA_016202975.1 Acidobacteriota bacterium | reverse complement strand
GGCCTCAACAAGGGCCTTTACCACTTTAGGATCCACTTGAACGCCGGGATCAATCTTGAGGTCGTCTTGAGTGAAGTGCCCCTTGGCCTTCGTCCTCGTGTTTTTCCAGATGCCAAGGAATCCACCAGCCTCCGATTTGCCCACGTAATAATTCACAAGATTCTCAATCGCCAGATTGCGTATCTTCATATCCGCGTCGTGCGTCGCAGTAATGAGCGGGTCGAGTGACTCGGCGGCGTGAATCGCGCCCAGTGCCTCAACTACCTCGCGCCGCACGTCCGCTTCCGGGTCGTTGATGAGCGCGGCAAGCGCGGGGACGCTGGAAGGCGTCCCGCTCTTGGCCAGTTCCTTGACAGCCTTGATCCGCTCTTTGGGGTCCGAGGATTTCAGCCCGGCAGGAGGAGCTTGATTTGACTCTTGCGCCACGATGCGAGGCCCGATGGCGAGCAGCGCCAGCAGCGAAAGCGCGATAACAAAGAATTTCCGATCCCTCACTGGGCCTCCTTGCCACCGAGATGCGTCATGACCACCTTGGTTTTGCCTGAGTCCGCATCGGCCGCGACGTCAATCGTCACGATGTGCGGCTGCTGCTGCGTCCCCGAATTGATCGACAGACGGTAGTGACCTTCCGATTGCACCTCATTGAGGTCCTTTCCGTATTTATCGCGGTAAAACGCCACAACTTGATCTACGCTGTCGTCGGTCGCGAACTCCTGTCCGCCAATCTGGAATTTGTCGCCAAAGGAAAAGTGCCCGCCGCCACTGAGGGCCTTGGCGCCTGGATAGACTGGTACTCCGCCGATTTCCGTGGGAGTTTCGGCGGAAGACTCGCCCATCTTGATCGTCCCGCCGGGAGTCGGGATTTCAATCGTCTTCTTGTCCTCATCCAATTTGATCTGCTCGGTAACCTTGTTCTTCATTCGATACGCCACGTAGGCACAGGTTGCAATACCCGCGATACCGAGAAGGACAAATACCAAGACAACAATAATGACGATTTTGAGAATCGGGCTTGATGATTTGGCGGCGGGCGGAGCGGGTGTTGGAGCAGGAGCGGGGGTTACGCCCGGCTCAGGGCTCGGCTCCAGGTTGACGTTTGCGACCGTCGGCTCCTCTGCGGCAATAGCCGCTCCACACTGCGAACAGAATCTCAAGCCTTCTTCGACTGGCGTTCCACAGGCTGTGCAGAATTGCGCCATATGCCCCCTTCGCTGGCACGTCCGTGCCTCATCGCGCCTTATCGTGCCGCTCCCCCATTCCTGAGAGCAGCTCGACGAACTGCCATTTCGCCAAAAATATCTAAATGTGTCTAGCGGAGAATACCACCGAAGCCTTCCCCAGTCGAGAGGGGATGGGATGCTGGCTCGACGGAGTTGGGAATTGGCTAGGAGATTTCGCCCGCGCGGGAATTCTTCAAAAGGCGAGGAAGCGTTAACCCCACGGCCGCAACCTTCACGACGTTGGAGACGATGAACGGGACGACGCCCCATTGCAGTACGACGCGGGTGGGTTGCCCAGAAAGAATCGAAAGCCACACTGTCCCCGATGCGAGAATCAGAATATCCGCCACAAAAAGAGCCGGGGCAAGTTTCCAGAGAGCGCGGCTTGCCCCGCGCTCGACGAGCCAACCCAGCAATCCCGCAGCCAGGGGGAAGCTCCATAGATAGCCCGCCGTCGGCCCCACCAGAATCACCGGGCCGCCGAGGCCTCCCGCAAATACAGGCATGCCCATCGCTCCCAGCGCCAGGTAAACAGCCTGGCTCGCAAAACCCCGGCGCAAACCGAGCACGGCGCCCGCCAGCAGCACGGCAAAGGTCTGGCCGGTGAGCGGCACGGGGGAGTACGGCAAGTCCACCCGCAACTGCGCAAGCAGAGCTGTGAGCAGGGCGAAGCCCACGACCGCCAGCACGTCGCGCGCGGCGGCATGGGAGGGAGAGAGTTGGTCGACCAGGACGCTCGACGATGATCGGGTCATGTCATTCCTCAAAACTTAGCTCGTGGTCGCTGCCGGTGCGGATGTCGCTCCGTCCAGCTTCACCAGAAGCTGGGGCAGTTGCTTCACGAATGCCGAACGGGCCAATACCATATCACATCCCGCCGCGCGCGCCGAATCCGCAAGGTCCGCCTGCACGTGCGAGAGAAAACCCACAACCGTGATGTTCGCCGTTGCAGGGTCCGATTTGAGCTGCTCGATCAATTCCACAGCCCTGCCGGAACGATGATTCAAATCGATAAGGAGGCCGCGAGCCGTGCCCGCTCGCAGACGCGCGACTGCGTCCGCAATGCCCGAGGGCCCGATGGCGACCGATAGCGCCTTCGCGGTCTCCTCAATTTTGGAGAGAAATATCAAATCCTCAACCACGGTCAAAATCATCGGCGCACCCGGTTCTTCCCGCATCTCCTTTTGCACAACAAGACTACCCCAAACGTTGGTCCCGGGACAGACCATGGTGAATTCGATTCAAGAGTAAATTCAGCCCTGCGAGAAAAGGTCAACGCCCCAGAATAGCTGAAATTGCGCGTCCGTTGCCATGCCGGGCGGGGATGCCAAGAAAATGAACGGGTAATATGCCGAAAGTCTAACCACAGCCACTCAAGCGCCGGGCCACACGGGACGGGAAACGGGTCCATGTGCTATTACAGGATCAGCGACGAGGATTATCGCAAATTTCGTGAGGACGGACACTATATCGTGCGCTCGCTTTTTGACGCGGAGGTGATGGACCTGCTGCGCTTGGGCGGAATGCCGCCTTGACCTGAGTAGGCAAGTATGATAGCCTATCGACTAGCCCGTCTTCCGCCCGGTCGATGAGGGGGAGGGCATGCAAACAAACATCAACTCGCGGAACGAACCCACGATGTTGTTGAAAACAAAGAACAGTGACAAGTGACGCGTGAGGAGTGAGCATAACCCGGTCGCAATGGGTGGGTAGGGGCACG
>JACQNR010000359.1 GCA_016202975.1 Acidobacteriota bacterium | reverse complement strand
CTCCTTCTTGACGCCGCCCGTGGCCGGATCCCAGTACCAGCCGCCGCCTTCCGAATGGCGATGGTACTTGTGCCACAGGCCGCAATTAAACCAAACCGGTGAATTAAACGCCGCCATCTGGCGCACCAGCAGATGCGTCAATTCGTCGTGAAACGCCTGAGCGTCTTCCTCCGTGCGGAAGTAACCGCCCTCGATCCCCCATTGCGCGATCGTGTCGGCCACGCGGCTGATGAGCTGCTTGACGCTCGACTCGCGCTCCGGCATGCCCAGTTTTCCGTGGAAGTATTTCGACGCCACGATATTGGTGGCCGTCTGCGACCAGTCCTTGGGCACTTCCACGTTCCGCTGCTCGAAGATCGTCTGCCCCTTCTCGTTCTGGAGCGACGCAGTGCGTGATTCCCATTCCACATCATCGAAAGGATGAATTCCGGGCTTTGTATAATGCCGTTTGATGGTCAAACCGTGCTTTCCCGCCGCTTCTGCTTCTGGCGCTGCTTTTACCGTTGTCGTGGACAATACGTCGCGCTCCGCCATGTCGTTCTACCGTCCTTTGCTCTGGCGCTTTAGACCCGAGTTGATTTTGGATTACTCTCGCCGCCGCGGGACTGCTTACCGACTTTGGTTACCTTTCCCCCCTCGATGTCCTGATCGCACCCTCGGCGTCTTGAAGCGTTTTAAACCTGTGAAAGGAGCTTGTCAAGGGGAAACTACTATTTGTGGTGGGTTTTTTTCAAAAGCCACAAGATGTTGTGGAAATCTTGTGGGAATGCCTTATGGCTCAGTCCCATAGACCCTCTCTTCCGGCTTCTGCTCGGCGCGGTGAGGAACGGCCAGATACAGCCGATGAAGGTCGGGTGCCCAGAAGGAAGTCCTGGCACCCGCAGCGCTGGGAATCTTGTTAAAAGCCCCATACTGGTCGGGTCCACGCTGATTCACGACGCTGATAAAACCTTCCCCTCCAGATATATAAAGGGATCTACCCGCCGCGTCGTAGCATAGATCGTCGGCATCGCCTGGAGAATCGACACGCGCTGTGGTCTTACCCGATTTCGTGTCAATCACGAGAATCACAGGGGGCTTCCGGCACGCTACAAACAGTCGTGAATTCGCTTCGTCAAAGGCCATCGGGAAATTGGCTTCGTCGCCGCCGAGAGGCCATCGGGCGACCACTTCTTTTCGTTTCCGGTCAACCACGGCGATGTGCCGGGCGCTGGGGACGTTCACGAAAACCCGCGGCCCGGATTTCTCCAGTTGAAAAGACTCCGGGTGCCCATCTAATTTGATGTTTCCCAGGCGCTTTCCGTCGCCCGCATCCAGAACCGCCAGCGCTCCATCGCCATAGCCGACATATACCTGCCGTGCCGCCGCGTCCAAGCGGACATTATCGGCGTCATTAAGGCCTTCAACGGCACTCACTCTTTTGAGCGACTCGCCATCGTAAATCACCACCTGCCCGCCCTCGGCGTTCGCTACAAAGAGCTTTTGCGATTCGGGAACATAGAGAACGCCCTGCGGATGGTACAGGCCGCGGATGCTCTGCACCCACCGGTTGGTCCTGAGGTCAAAAACCTCCAGAGTGTTGTTTCCGAGAGCCGCCATGAACAGGCGTTGACCTTTGAGGTCAATTCCGAAGTGGTCGATTCGTCCCTCGATGTGAGGGAGCGGGATTGTGTGGATCAGTTCGAGAGTCGGTGATAGTTGGGCGCGAAAGGCCCACGCCGCGCCAAACGGGGCGAAACCTATGAAGCCTTTTACTGCAGAACTCTTGCTTATGCTCAGCTCCCCCTATCGCGTCATCGGTGCTCGGCAACGACGGCGAAGTCCAGCGCACCCATCCCGGAATCATTCGCCTTCTGATAGATATCCCTCGACGCCGCAATGAGCGGGTTGGGCACCTTCAACAACGCCGCTGTTTCGATCGCCTGGTTGAGGTCTTTGAGCATGAGGTCGAGCGCAAAGTCGGTCGACCAGTCGCGCTGGATGATTTTGTCTTTCTTGAGGCCGCAGACGCGCTGCGCTGTGCCCGCGAGCGCTTCCATCACGGTTTCCCTCTTCAGGCCGGCCGACTCGCAGAGTGCCAGGCTCTCGCCTATGGCCCGGATGATGGTGGCGGCGAGCTGATTGTTGGCGAGCTTGAAGACGGCGCTGTTCCCCAGAGCTCCGAGGTTCAAGACGCTCTGTCCAAGCGCATTCAGGACATCCATCTGCGCTTCGATCACTTCTGGCCGGCCGCTGACGATGAATCCCAGCTTGCCGCTGGCAGCCGCCGCCTTGCTCCCCGTAACCGGCGCATCGAAAAACGAGCAGCCGCGCGCCTCGATGGCCGCTCCGACCTCGCGCACCAGGACGGGTGTCACCGTGCTGGAGTTGATGAACGTCGTTCCGGGCCGGGCCTTGCTCAGTGTCCCGCCGCGACCCAGGATGACCTCCCTTACCGCCGTATCGTCGCGGACCACCACGAAGATCACATCCGATTGGGCGCCCAGCTCCGCCGGGGATGCGGCCCTCTTCGCCCCCTGAGCGATAAGCGGCTGAGTTTTCGCAGCGTTCCGGTTCCAAACCACGACGGGGTACCCTTTGCGAAGCAATTGCTCCGCCATGCCGCCACCCATAATGCCTGTTCCAATGACACCAACTCGTTTCATGTTTGCTTTCCTGCCTTCGGAATTAGAACTGCATTGTGCACCCGCCTGCACCGCGACAGGCGCATCGACCGGCTGAACTTTTGGAATCGTCACCAGCACGAACAGAAAAACCAGAACGTGAAACGTACTCACGATCGTAAACACCGCGAGGAACGCGACGTTGCCGCCAGGGGGTGCATCGCGCAGGCCAGCGACCTCCCGACCACGATCAGCATGAATCCGCGCCGCGTGCCCAGCGCGTCGAGCAGCCTTCCGCCCCCCGCGTACATGAGGGCGTAGGCCAGGAGAAAAGCGGCTTGCAACCGGGAAAAGTCGGTGTTCGAGGCGGGAATATCACGCGTGATGGCAGCGATGGCGACGGGAAGCGTCTGCCGGTCGAGATAGCTGATGGCCACCGCCAGACTCAGCAGGAGGGCGATCTTCCACCGCAATCGAGAGGTCTGGGCCATCTTCGGGAGGGAACGTTTTGAATTGGGTCCGCAGGGTCCGCCGACCCACGGGTCCACAAGAATTGCGAATCGTCGATGGATTTGCCTGCGGAAATAAACAAATCTGCAACTTGCCACGATGTGAGTCAGCTCGTGACGCGTCCGGGCAAGGGTGAAAAACTAACTGGGCAGCAGGATTCTAAGATTGGACTTGGTTAAAGTCTTGACGAGCAACCCCTCCGCCAATTGCCGGTCCACGCCGCGGACCACGGCGACTTCATCCACGAGCAGAGCCCAGGCGCGGTCGAGCATGCGTTTTTCGCGGAATGAGAGCGGCTTCACCTGGTTGAGGGTCAGCAGGGTCTTCAGCACTTCGGCGACCTGCTGGAGCGACCCCGCGCGCATCTTTTCGGAGTTCTCCTTGAAGCGGTCCTTCCAGTCGGCGGCGGAGCGGCAGCGTCCTTTCTCTAGGTATTCCAGAATGCTCCCGATCTCGCGGCTCTTGGTGACGCGGCGCAGGCCGATTGTGGAGACGTTGTTCGTCGGAACCATGACGCGCATGCTGCTGGAACTGAGTTTGAGCAGGTAAAACATCTCCGGCTGGCCGGTGACGTTACAGCTGGAAACTTGTTCAATGATGCCTACACCCTGGTTCGGATATACGACTTTATCCCCGATGTGGAAGTCCATGATTCCTCTCAAATTTCGGTGCAAAATGTACCTCAGGTTAAAGCGGAAAGCAGCCAAAAGTCAAGCCGGGCGTGGGCGGTGGGCGGCCAGTTTCAGCAGGAGCTTGGCCAGGCGCCCGGAGTCGTGGCGCGCCACCCGGTCCTCGACTAGCAGACTAGCCAACACCGGCTCGGCCCCCAGGGCGCGGACCTGCTCGATGTCGTTTTCCACCGGTTCGGCGCGCTGGGCGGCGTAACGCCGCGCGAGGGGGTGCGACATCCCGCTTGTGTTGAGCACCACATAATCGAAGAGCCCCCCTCCGACATGGTCCGAGATGGCGCCGAGATGGGCCGAAGCGGTGTAACCCCGAGTTTCGCCCGGTTGCGTCATCAGGTTGCACACGAATACCTTGACCGCCCGCGACCGGCGGATGGCCTGCGGAATCCCGCCAACGAGAAGGTTCGGGATCAGCGAGGTGTACAGCGACCCTGGCCCCATGGTGATCAGGTCGGCGGCTTCGATCGCCTGGAGCGTCTCCGGCAGCGGACGGCAGCGCGGCGGAACGATATGCAGACGCCGGATGGGAAGGCGCGTGCGGGTGATGCGCGATTCCCCGTAAACCACCCGCCCGCCCCGCAGCCGCGCTTTCAAACGGACGTCGGCAAGGGTGGAAGGAACAATCTCCCCGCGAATCGCCAAAACCTCGCTCGAGAGGCGAACCGCCTGCGCGAAATCGTGCGTCAGGTGGGTGAGCGCGGCGAGGAACAGGTTGCCTAGGCTGTGGCCCTTCAGGCCGTGCCCGGAGGAGAACCGATACTGGAAAAGCTGGGTCATGAGCTTTTCGTCTTCCGCGAGTGCCACCATGCAGTTGCGGATATCACCGGGGGGGAGAATGCGGAAGTCCCGCCTCAGGCGGCCGGAGCTGCCACCTTCGTCGGTGACCGTAACGATTGCCGTCAGCCGCCGGATGAGTTGCTGGGCGCCGGTGGGGCGCACCGCGCCCCTCACGTGCTGCTTCAAACCCCGCAGGAGGCAGGAAAGACCCGTACCTCCGCCGATGGCGACGACTCGCATCATCAATTCTCTGGTTTGAGCCCCAGCGCAAGGGCAGGCCGTGGGAGGGCGAGGCTCGCAGGAGGAATTATGATCCTCCTGAACGAATCAGTCTCCGAAAACGGCTGTCGCTTGATAGGGGATAGAAATCCTGGTCCTGCGCCGCCATCGAGCGGTTGGCAGGCCGGAGCTCAATGGCCCCCGCCAAGTGCTCGAGCGCCGTATCGGCGTTTCCCCGCAACGCGCACACCGCCGCAAGAGCGTAACGGACGTGTTCCTGGTTGGGCGCAGCCTTGTCCGCCCGCGTCAGGCTTTCAAACGCCGCGTCGAGTTCGCGGGCGTTGAGCTGCGCGACGCCTAGGTCGTAATAATCGCGGGCCGAGCGGCTGGCTGGCGTCCCGGCAGCGAGCTTCTGCTCGCAAATCTTCAGATACGAAGTTGCCCGGCTCCCTACTTCCACCGGTCCGCTCGCTGCAAGCCTCTCGAATATTTCCTTGGCCCGATCGAAGTTCTGCTTCTGAAACATCAGGACTGCGGACTCGAATTCCTTTACCGCGGCGGAAAGTTTCTTGCTGAATTCAAATTGCTGCTCTGCTTTGGCTCGAACATTTTTTCTTTTCAATACTTTACGGGCTGGGACATGTTTTCCCCGGACCCCAGATCGTCGCCCTCGAAGTATAGCTGCCCGACTTTTTGAGGAGCTTGAACGCCGCGATGAGCTTCGCCGCCCATGCGCCACGACCCGTGATCGGCTCATTTTCTTCCTTTTGATCATTTCTTTTCAACAACTTATAAAATGCCACCGATTTCTGACTTTACCGTACAACCAACGCTGCGGGTATATAACAGAATCATGCAACTCGCGTCAACTCAAGATGGAGAATTGGTCAGGAACACCTCAGGCTGGTGGCATAGCCGTTTCCAGCGCGGGCTCGCCACACTGCGAATTTCTCCCATCCTTTGTTTTCAATAACATTCTGGCTTCGTTCCTGCATATCTGAATATCAAGCTAACTCAGGCCAGCCCGCCAGGGCGCTTTCTTTCAGCCATTTGCCGCG
>JACQNR010000426.1 GCA_016202975.1 Acidobacteriota bacterium | reverse complement strand
TTCCACTAATCAATTCGATGGATGAAATAACTAACTTATTTTTAGGTACATACAAGATGCCATTTAGCAGTCACATGGCCTCAAAAATGCTAATACCATATCTTCTGGAGGATCACGACTATGTTCCGGGTTACCACGGACGCCGATGCTGAACAGGCAAGGCTGAAACTCGAGGGCAAACTTTGCGGCCCTTGGGTCGAGGAATTCAGGCGATGCTGGGATCTGACCAAGGAAGTCTACCCAGGCCACTTGCTGGTCGTAGACCTATCGGGGCTCACCTTTATCGGCGTGCCGGGAAAAGAACTGCTGCGATCCATTAGCCGCGAGGGCGCTCGATTGGAGGGCGCGGGGCTTTTCGCGCGGGCTTTAGTGGAGGAGGTCAGAACGAACCCGAAAGAGAGCGGTGGGAAACCGATGAACGCCGGAACGGGCATCCTGCGTTCTCTGGCTCTCCTGATTTTGGCCGGCTTTGCGGGCCTTTCCACAGCGCGGGCGCAGGAGAAGCCAGTCCTCAGGCTTACCCTTGGCGACGGGGTGCAACTGGCTCTCAAACAGAACCCCCGGGTTCAGATGGCGAACTTAAGTGCCGCCCAAAGCGATCAGGATCGGGTCATCGCGCGCCCTGCTGCCGCAGGCTGGTATTGAGGCTTTCGACAAAGCGCAGCGGTTCAATCTAGAAGCCTTCATCGGCACACGCTTCCCCAATACGCCACAGCACGCCGGGCCGTTTCAGACCTTTCAAGCAGGACCGGTATTCTCGATGCCGGTATTTGACCTGACGCTGTGGCGGCGGTTACAGGCCTCGCGTCATGGCGCGACCGCCGCGCAGGCCGAGGAGTTGTCGCTCCGCGAAGAAATTGTGCTGCTGGTGGTTTCGCAATACCTGGGCGGATTGCGCGCCTCGGCCGATGTGCGCGCTGCGCAATCTCGTGTCGGGTTGGCCCAGGCGTTGCGCGACCAGGCGGCTGACTTGCAACAAAACGGCGTCGGCACGGGGCTCGACACGCTGCGCGCCAACGTGCAACTTCAAAACGAGAAACAGCGGTTGATCGTTGCCGAAACGCAGTTCAAGACCTCGGTGTACGGCCTGGCGCGTCTGCTCAGCGTGGACCCCAGCCAGCCCGTCGAGCTTTCGGACGCGATAAGTTTTTTTGAGACGCCGGAATTCGAGGCGACCCAGAGTTTGCAGCAGGCGTACGCGAGCCGGCCGGAATTGAAGGCGAACGCGGCCAGAGAGCAGGCCGTAGTGGCCGGGCGAAAGGCCGCCGCTGAGTCGAGCTGGCCGCGCGTCATGCTGAGCGGCACCTGGGGCTACCAAGGACTCTCGCTACCCACGGCCATTCCTGCCTACATCTATCAGGTGACTGTTGACATGCCGCTCTTTACCAGCGGCCGCATTCGCGCCGAGATGACCAAAGCCGACTTGGAACTGAAGAAGGTGGCCCAACAAAAAGAGGAACAACAAAACCGGGTGGCGCTGGGTGTGCGGACGGCGCTGGCCCAGCTCGATGCGGCACGGAATGAAGTTGAGGTCGCCAACCTGGGCGTCAAGCTGGCGGAGGAGGGAGTGAATCAGGCGCGTGACCGCTTCCAGGCCGGTGTAGCCAACAACATTGAAGTGGTCAGCGCGCAAGACGCCTTTGCGCGCGCCAATGACAATCAGATTTCGGCACTCTACCGCTACAACCAGTCGCGAGCTGATCTCGCGCACTCCACCGGACAGATCGAAGCGCTCTATACGAAGTGAGGATGAGAAGCTATGGCACCCAACGTCGCTGAAATTGAGAAGAGCATCCCCGTCGAAACACCCAGCCCTGAGCCCCCTGCAGGCCGCAACGGAGTGACCGAACGGTGGGCGAATCCCGGCTTCAAGCGCAAGGTGCTGGGCGTGGTGGCCGTGGTCGCCATCGCCACGGCGAGCCTGCTGCTCTATTACCACAACCGCGTCTCGACCGACGACGCTCAGGTGGACGGGCACATCACGCCCGTGGCCTCCAAGGTTTACGGCAACGTCGCCGAGGTGCTGGTGAACGATAACCAGCAGGTGAAGGTCGGCCAAGTGCTGGTGCGCATCGACCCGCGCGACTATCAGGCGAAGGTGGCGCAGGCTCGTGCCGCTCTGGCGCTTGCCGAAAGCCAGGCTCGCGCTGCCAGCGTCGGCGTGCCCTGGACGCAGGAGACGATGGCCAGCGGCACCTCCGGGGCCAAAGCCCAGCTCGGCGTAGCTCAGGCTGAATACGAACAGAAGAAGGCCGCCTACGAGCAGGCCTCGACGGCTGAACTGGCCTATGCGCGCGCTAACGTCGCGGCCCGAGATGCGAACTACGACCGCGCCCAAGCCGACCTGGCTCGCATGAAGCCGCTGCTCGCTAAGGCAGAAATCTCCCAGCAGACGTTCGACGCGTACGCGGCCGCGGCACGCGTGGCCGATAGCGAGTTGACTGCCGCCAGGGAGCGCCTCACGGCAACGGGACAAGCAGCGGAAAGTGCGAAGGCGGAGATGCTGGCGCGGAAAGCGAAAATCGATCAGGCACGCGCGCAGGTGGAACAGGCGAGGGCCAATCACAAGCAGGTTTCCATCCGCGAGGCCGACGCAATGTCCGCCGAGGCGGCCGTGGCTCAGGCCAAGGCCAATCTGCAAGCCGCCGAACTGCAATTGAGCTACGCCACCATCTCTGCCCCCATCGACGGCGTGGTCACCAAAAAGAGCGTCGAGCCCGGCCAGGTCCTGCAGCCCGGCCAGGGCCTGATGGTGCTCATTCCCCTGCATGACGTCTGGGTGACCGCAAATTTCAAGGAAACGCAGCTGAAAGAAGTTCGTCCCGGACAAAAGGCGGATATCAAAGTGGATATGTACGGGGAAACGTTCCCGGGCCACGTGGATTCGGTCGCCGGCGCCACGGGCGCACGACTGAGCCTGCTACCGCCGGAGAATGCCACCGGCAACTTCGTCAAAGTCGTGCAGCGCATCCCAGTCAAGATCGTGCTCGATCCCATTCCCCCGGAGTAGGCCATCCTCCGCCCGGGCATGAATGTGGAAGCGACGATCATCACAAAGTAGAAAGGCGTCCAGCACTGCTAAATCAAATGGGCGGATCGGCGGGATAAAGACCAGAACCGTGCAGGATCCCGCTCATCGTTTGCAATTATGAAACAGTTATTTGCGCGCGCGCGTAAAGACGGCGTGACCAATCCGTGGATCATCGCGCTCACGGTGATGCTGGCGACTTTCATGGAGGTGCTCGACACCAGTGTCGCCAATGTCTCCCTTCCGCACATTGCCGGCGACCTCTCGGCGGGCGTGGACGAGAGCACGTGGGTCCTGACCTCCTACCTGGTATCGAACGCCATCGTGCTGCCGCTCACCGGATGGCTCTCCTCGGTTTTCGGGCGCAAGCGGTTCTACATGACCTGCGTCGCAATTTTCACCATCAGTTCGTTCCTGTGCGGGATCGCCCCCAGCCTCGGACTCCTGGTCTTCTTCCGTGTTATTCAGGGGGCGGGTGGCGGCGCGCTGCAGCCCATCTCGCAGGCCATCCTCGTGGAGAGCTTCCCCAAGAACAAGACTGGCATGGCGATGGCCATTTACGGCATGGGCGTGGTAGTGGCGCCCATCATTGGGCCGACGCTTGGCGGCTGGATCACCGACGATTATTCCTGGCACTGGATCTTTTTCATCAATATCCCCGTCGGCATCCTCTCCTTGGTGCTGACGACCCTTCTCATTCACGATCCCCCGTACCTGGTGCGGCGCGCGATCAAGGGGCAGAAGATTGACTATACGGGCCTGGGCCTCTTGGCCGTCGGGCTGGGATTCCTTCAGGTGGTGCTCGATAAGGGCGAGCGCGAGGACTGGTTCGGCTCAAACTTCATTATCTGGTGCACGATTCTCGGCGTCGTGGGCCTGGTCGGCGCGGTCGTCTGGGAGCTCTCCAAGAAAGACCCTATTGTTGACTTTCGTATGCTTACGGAGCGGAACTTCGCGATCGCAACCTTCACCATGTTCATGCTGGGCTTTGTGCTCTACGGCAGCACGGTGCTACTTCCCATCTTCCTTCAGACCCTGATGGGTTACACAGCGCTGCTGAGCGGGCTGGTGCTCTCGCCCGGCGGGTTCGCCACGTTGCTGATCCTGCCGTTCGTCGGACGGCTTTCACAGAAAATTGAAGCGCGATGGCTGGTGACGATGGGCCTCGCCATTACTGGGGCTGCGCTGCTGAGCATGTCAAACTTCAACCTCGACATCGACTTCTGGACGGCCCTGCGTGCCTGGACGGTCTCGCGCCTGGGCCTGGCCATCCTGTTTGTGCCCATCAACGTCATGGCGTTCTATTACATCCCGAAGGAAAAAATGAATAACGCCACGGGCCTTATCAACCTGGCGCGAAATATCGGGGGCAGTGTGGGCATCGCCAATGTCACTACTTTGCTCGCGCGCAGGGCCCAGATCCACCAAAGCACACTCGTCAGCCACGTGACGCCGCTCGACGCACCTTACCAGGCAGCGATTGCCGGCACGAGTCGGTTCTTGATGCAGCAGGGGTCGAGTGCCACCCAGGCGGCCCAGCAGGCCCAGGGTCTCATCTACGGCAACTTGGTTCGGCAATCCACGATGCTGGCCTTCATTGACACCTTCTGGCTCCTCGGCCTCACCTTCCTGGCTATGATTCCACTCATGTTCCTGATGAAAACCGCCAAGCCCCACGGTGCCAGCCCCGCCGACTTGCACTGACATGCCAGCGCAAGCACCTGGTGCGCACGCGTCTGGGTCACCCGTCATCGTTGCGCCACTGGCAATTGGAAACCCTGGCCGGAGCGAGCATTTTGGCCACGCTGGGTTTCAGCGAGCGGCGTGCCTGACGGGTGCTGGGGCAGTGGAGAGGGACGCAACGCCTCGCAGCCTTCGAAGTGACGAGGACGTGTGGACGTGGGCCATCATCACGCTGGTATCCAGTACGAGCGGTATGGTAAAGAGCGGATCACGGCGCTGCTGCAAGATGCCGGGTGGCAGGCTGGTAAAGACCAGACGCAACGGATCTGGCGACGGACTGGTCCAAAAACTCGGGCTGGTTATTGAGCCAATTGCACGGCAATCACCGGGTGAGTAAGTATCGCCTGTGGCGTGCGGCTTTCTCGTCCTTATTCACTAAACTCGCTTTGGCATCCGCCTAGCCCTTGATTCTCAATATTTGATGTGCCGCGGCCAGCTTGCGCGGAATCTCCAACTGCTGCTTACAGTGCGGCAGACAGTTCCCACAGGCAATGCACGAGTCACCCTGGCGGTCGAGCAACGCGTAGAGGGCACGCGCGCGCAGGTCTTCGCCGTAATCCTGGGCGTAGCGCTCGTAGCGCAGGATGTCGGCGATCGGAATACCAAGTTGGCAGTGGCTGGCGCACTCGTTGCACAGCCGGCAGACTTCGCGATCCGCGTAGGCAGTCATTCTCTCGAGGGCTTGCGCATCGGCGGATCGCACGGGCCTACCCGCGCCCGAGAAGGTATCTACGAACTCGCTCAGACTTGTGATCTGGACTACCGCAGCATCGAGCTCGGTCATCGTCGTGAGCCAGCGCGCCAAGGCCTGGTGGGGAGAAGTGTCCGCGGGGAATTGCTTCATGAACTCCGCATCATTCTTCATGCGGCCCGCACCACGCGTGGTCTTCATCGCGATAGTGCCGAATCCATTCCGGCGCGCCAGGCTTACCAACTCCTTCATGGGTTCGGTCTCGCCGTAGGAGTACATAAACTGCGCGTGCTCAAAGACTCCGTCTTGGACCACGGCCGTCAAGATTTCGGCTGCGTTTTGGCCGGCCTCGACCCTGCTGTTTTCGGCGTAGTGGTGCTGGGAAAGGCACAGGTGGCGCACCAGTCCTTCCTTCTTCAGGCGCTCGAAGGCGCGGACGAACCCTCGGTTGCTCTTCTGTTCGGCCACGTGGTGGTAGCCGAAATGGAGTTGCATATCGTCGAAGTAACGGAGCCCGGTCTGCTCGAGCGCGCTTTTCACAAACTGGTAATGCGCCTCTTCATCGATCTGGCCCCGCTCGTGGTTTCCGCGCACACGGTCCACACAGACCTGGCAATAATGGGCGTCGCGATCCTTGAGAATAGCCCGGGGAACGTTACTGCCCCAGTCTTCGGATTTGTGCCAGTAATTGACGCCGCAGCGGATGCCGGCCTGCACGGCGTCCGCGGACCACGTCGATGCGCCGATCAGAACCGAGACTTCTCTTCCATCGCGGCCCAGCGGGCGGCGTGGCAACTTGCCCACCGCCACGGCGCCCCGCTCGATCTCCTCCGGCGTGGCTGCCGAGCAGGCCTGCCCGATGCCCGCAGCCATGATCCCTGCTGAGGTAATGAGAAATTCACGACGATCTACAGCATTTCGACCTGACATGTCAGTTTCCTTCTTCATGACTTTTCACTGGTGCTGCGTCTGCAACTTCTTTTCAATCGCTTGTCCCAGTTCAGTCAAAGCGTTGCCGATCCCCGGCGCCTCCTCATAGGCGACCACGCGCACCAGGAATCGGTCCTGCCGAAAGACCAGACTGGCCGGAAAGAGCCGCGCCTCGTCACCAATGCGGGCGGGCTTGGAACCCTCAGAGGACTCCGCTGCCAGAAGTTTCCCCGGGCCCTCCGCCGACCTCATGTAGTGAATGTCCGCTACTGTATCGACGCGCCCCCTAAATTTGTAATCGCTGGTAAGCGTCTGCACCACCCCGGCCTGAACATATCGCTCCGCGTCACCATCGACGTATTCCCACAGGCTCTCTGCCGCGAAGGTCCGTGTGGCGCTGGACTTGGCCCAATCGGCGACCTCGCCGGATTGCGGGAACGGCTCCCCGGCTTTGGGACCGGTCCTGGGAGTGCAAGTGGCAGAGAAGATTGTGGCGAGAATCGCCAGCGTGATTCCGAGCTTGAAACTCCGGTCTCCGAATCCCGAGTGCCAAGTAGCGAATCCCATTCTGGTCATGAAGCTATCCTTCTCGGCTTCTTCAGAATCACTTGATTCGTTTTTGAACGACTCTCCCCGATGCTCGTGACGTATACGGCCGGCCGATCTAGCACGGGGCATACAAATTCGCAGGCGCCGCACCCGACGCAGCGTACAGGATCGACGTAGGGCTGGCGGACCTGTTTGGGCCTGCCCTCAGCGTCGAACACCTCCGCCGGACGCAAGTAAATCGCTTTGGGCGAGGTCGGGCACCATTCCTCACACACAATGCACTCGGTCGCCATCGCCCAAGGCAGGCAGCGGCCGCGGTCATAGAAGGCCGTGCCTATCTGGATGGGCTTTGGGGCGTCGCGCGACCCCGCTGCCCAGCCCTTTTCCACTGAAGTAATTTCCCAGATGGCGCCAGTGGGGCAGACCTGACTGCAGAGCACGCAACTGGGCTCGCAGTATCCAATGCGCGGGACGAGCACGGGTGTCCACAGGCCTTCGACTCCCGCCTCGCTGAGGGTGGGGTGAAGCGCGTTATTCGGGCAGACCTTCATGCACTCGCCACAGCGAATACAGCGCTCCAGGAAATGTTCTTCATCCAGAGAACCCGGCGGGCGAATGAGGCGTTCGTCGCGGGCGAGGGCAAGACCCGGCGTCGCGCGCAGCAGCGGCAGTACAGCCGCGCCCGCCGCGACGCTGGCGATGGCCTTGCGGCGTTTCAGGTCGGCCACTTCAATCGTCGTTGGCGTGGCGGGGAAGAATGTGAACTTGATGCCGCTCTCGGCGCAATCGCCGACGCAGTTGAAGCAGAGGTGGCATTCCGCCTTGCGCCATTGGGCGCCGGGAATCGGATCATCGCCGCCCTGACAATCGAGCAGGCAATGCTGGCATTCGTCGCAATGGCTGGAGCGCTTCTCAATCCCAAGTATCGACCACCGCGAGAGCACGCCAAGCAGGGCTCCCAGCGGGCACAGCGCCCGGCACCAGAAGCGCGTGATGCGCAGGTTCAGAACAAGGATGGCCAGAAACAGCAATCCCAGAAAGAAGCCCTGCCTGAAGTGCGGCTGCTTGAAGCTCAGTAGAATTTGGCTAAACAGCAAGTGAAGCGCGTCGGCAAGCAGGCGCAGCCCGCCCACCCGAGTTCGGTAGAGCGCGTCGAACACTGCATTGAGCGCGAGGTTCAGACCCGGGAGCACTGACAATCCCAGCGACCGCACCAACAAGGAGATGGGGTCGAAGATGCCCGCGATATCACTTCCCAGCAGCGCGGCGACGAGCACTGCGATCAGAATGTAGTACTTCAGCGCTTGCCACGGCTTGTAGCGGTTCCGTGCCAGGCGCTCCGGCCCACGCTTGTGCTCTGACCTCCAACCGCCGAAAAAGTGGTTCAAGGTGCCGAGCGGGCAAATCCATCCGCAGAAGAATCGTCCGAGAAACAGAGTGGGGATGATGATGACCAAACTCCAGAGCAGCCCCTTGTATAGCGTGCCGGTTGAAAGGACGTTGGTGATGGCAGCCAAGGGGTCCGCCTCGAGGAAAATGTTGACGGGGTAGGAAAGCCGGATGTCTCCTCTTGCCCCCGAGAATGACCCGCGAAATTCAGTTCGAAAAAGCAGAAACAGAAACAGAGAAAGGAATAGAATTTGCGATATCCTGCGCAGCTGGGGAAGGGTCCGCTGGCTCATGGTGGTCCACGAAGGTCCGTGATTTAGTGCAGTTAAGTGACCAAGGCAGCCCTAAGAAGGAACGAGTCTTGTTTTCCCCCTATCGTCATGATTTATCGTGATTTGGGATCGGTGAGGGCCGCCGGCAGGGCGCGACTGATTGCGCAGGATTGCGGTATATGACACAGCCCAGACTGAGGCTGCGGATCGCAAAATGTCGCCGACACGAATGGCAACGAG
>JACQNR010000425.1 GCA_016202975.1 Acidobacteriota bacterium | reverse complement strand
CTAAGCCCGCTGCCCGCTGCCTTGGTCCCCCCCCACCAAGGCAGCCATCTCTCTCCTCCTCCTCTCACTCAAACACTTCAACCCCACAGGGGGGATACGATGTACCAAGGCTGTTCCAGCATTGACCGAGAATTGACACTCCACCTTAGGGCGCGTAGCATGGGAGCTGACGATGGGTGGGAAAAACAAATCGACCATGGAAGTTACCTGCCCCTGCTGCGGCGCGCAGCTCAAGCTGGATGCCGAGCTGGGCAAAGTGCTCCACCACACCGCGCCGCCCAAACCGGACCGATCTCCCGACCTCGACCACGCTGCACGCTTGCTTGAGAAGGAAAAGGCCCGCCGCGAGGCGCTTTTTCAGCAGAGCACGGAAGATCAGAAGATCAAGTCCGACCTTCTGGACCGCAAGTTCCAGGAAGCCCTCAAGCAGACCAAGGACGAGCCCATTACCCGGCCCACCCGCGACATCGATCTCGACTAAACGC
Source organism: Acidobacteriota bacterium (assembly GCA_016202975.1). Classification (GTDB taxonomy): domain Bacteria; phylum Acidobacteriota; class Terriglobia; order UBA7540; family UBA7540; genus JACQNR01. The sequence goes on along the minus strand of JACQNR010000425.1, from coordinate 3,788 downwards.
CATGCGCGCCGATTGAACGCCCGCAAACGGTTGTGCTAGCATGGCCGTTTGCCAAGTTCGATCTATCTTGAACTGAGTGTCATTCCTAAGGGGTTGAGGAGTATCCGTGAAAATATACGATGGTGCAAGCCTTCGCAACGTCGCCCTGGTCGGCCACGGCCACACGGGCAAGACGCAGCTCATCTCCGCGCTGCTCTACACCGCCGGCATGGTCAACCGCCTGGGCAAGGTGGACGACGGAACTTCCGTCACCGATTACGACGAGGAAGAAATCCAGCGCAAATTTTCGATCTCTGCCTCGCTCGCCCACGCCGAGTGGGGCAAGGTCAAAATCAATTTCCTCGACACGCCCGGCTACAACATCTTCCTGCACGAAACGGAGGGCGCGCTGGTGGCCGCGGATTCGGCCCTTGTGCTCGTCCACGCCGTGTCCGGCATCGAAGTGCAGACGGAGAAAACCTGGAGTTTCTGCGAGAAGTTCAATCTGCCGCGGGCGCTCGTCATCAACCAGATGGACCGCGACCGCGCCGGCTTCGCACGCACCTTGGAAGCCCTGCAGAAATCCTTCGGGCGCACGGTGATTCCCGTCCAGCTTCCCAGCGGTGAGGAGAAGAATTTCCGGGGCATTGTCGATTTGGTTTACATGAAGGCTTACACCTACGAGGCGGGAGGAAGCGGGAAGGCAAAAGAAGAGGAAATTCCCGCGGATCTCGCCGAGGCCGCCACCCAAGCTCACGAGGCGCTGGTCGAGATGGTGGCCGAAGGCAACGACAAACTGATGGAAGAGTTTTTCGAAAAAGGAACGATTCCCGTCGAAGACCTCGTTCCCGGAATGCGCGATGCGATCGCCGCCCGGCGGCTCCATCCTGTGCTCGCATGCTCGGGGCTGCAGAATATTGGGAGCGAAAACCTGCTCAACTTCGTCGCGGATTTTCTGCCTTCCCCCGTCGAGCGCGGGGAACTCGAGGGCTTGGACGGCGAAGGAGGGAATGCCATCAAGCGCAAGATCGCCGACGACCAGCCGGCCGCCGTGTACGTCTTCAAGACCGTGGCCGATCCGTTCGCGGGCCGCGTGAGCTATTACAAGGTGATGTCGGGCACGCTCAAGAACGAAGCGAATCTCTCGAATTTCAGCCGTGGTTCAGCGGAGCGCTTCTCACACATCGGCGTCGTGCAGGGCAAGGCGCAGGCCGCCATCGCCGAATTGCACGCGGGTGACATTGGCGCGGTCGCGAAACTCAAGGACACGCTGACTGGCGACACCCTCGGCGACAAAGCCGCGCCCATTCTCTTTCCCAAGGTGAAGCTGGCCGACCCCGCCATTTCCTTTGCCATTGAGGCGAAGTCGCGCGGCGATGAGGACAAGCTCTCCACCGCCGTGCACCGCATCCTGGAAGAAGATTTGATGCTCCGCTTCTCGCGCGATCCGCAAACCAAGGAATTTCTTCTCTCCGGCGCGGGCCAGCAGCACGTAGAAGTCGCGGTTTCCAAACTGAAGCGGCGCTTCAATCTCGAGGTCACGCTCAAGGCGCCGAAGATCCCCTACCGCGAGACCATCCGCGCCAAGGCCGAGGCCCAGGGCAAACATAAGAAGCAGACCGGCGGCCATGGGCAGTACGGCGATTGCTGGATCAAGATGGAGCCGCTGGCGCGCGGCGCGGGCTTCGAGTTTGTGAACGACATTTTCGGCGGCGCCATCCCGCGCAACTTTATCCCCGCCGTCGAGAAGGGCATCGTCGAGGCCGCCTCGAAGGGTTACCTGGCGGGCTACCCGGTGGTGGATTTCAGGGTCATCCTCTTCGACGGCTCCTACCACGACGTGGATTCATCGGAAATCGCCTTCAAGCTCGCCGGCTCCAAGGGCTTCAAAAAGTGCATGGAACAGGCGAAGCCCTGCCTGCTCGAGCCAATCATGAACGTCGAGATTACTGTGCCCGATAATTTTTCCGGCGACATCATGGGGAACCTCAATGGCCGCCGCGGCCGCATCCAGGGGATGGATCCCAAGGGCGGTTCGACGGTGGTCAAAGCGCAGGTGCCGCTCGCTGAAATGCTCACCTACGCCTCCGACCTCACCTCCATGACGCAGGGGCGCGGCACCTATTCGATGGAATACTCCCATTACGACGTCGTTCCGCAGATGATCGCCGACAAGATCGTCGCCGCGCACAAGCCTTCGGCGGAAGCGGAAGAAGAGGAATAAGGCTGTGCGGCCCGGGCGGCCTCGTTTGGAGGCATTCTTAGGCGCAGGCTCCAATGCCAACCTTCTGCTTCCAACGATGTCCTTTTTCTTCTGGCTAGGCTGACCTGCGTGGCGGTGGCTCCGGTGGTGAAAGGCAGTCGGGAGGGTGCTAATTGAAAGCTCAAACACCAACGAGGATGAGAGCCGCAGACTCGCGTTCGCGTCACAAAGAAAAGCAGACGGGCAGGACTTCAGTCCCTCCTAAAAGTTCCCCCTCACCCTGCGTTCGGCCTCCCTCTCCCGCCTGATAGGGGGAGGGGGGCGAGGGGGCTACCTTACAGCGGGAGGGTTGAAAACCCGCCTTTCCGAGAATGCGATGGTGCCTCTTTATGATAGATTCTAGCGTCGGGTGATTTCCTCGAGGTGCATATGCGTCAGACCACATTGTTTGTTGCGGCCCTAATGATGTTCGCCACTATGAGTAATGCAGCCTCCGCTATGAAGCTCCCCATCATTCTCGACACCGATATCGGCTCGGACATTGATGACGCATTTGCGCTGGCGCTGATTCTGCAGAGTCCGGAGCTGGAGCTTCTGGGCGTTACGACCGCGAGTGGCGATACTCAGGCCCGCGCTCGACTGGCGGCGAAGATGCTTTGGGAAGCAGGACGCCCCAACATCCCTGTGGCTGCGGGCGAGCCTGGCAAACCTCTGCCCATCGACCAGTGCCGTTGGGCGGATGGCTTCACCAGCCCAGCGATGACATCCGTGAAGGCCGTGGACTTTCTGAAAGGGCAGTTCGCCCGACGTCCTGGTGAGATTACACTTGTCCCCATCGGACCGCTGACCAACGTCGCCGCGCTGCTCAAAAGCTATCCTGACATTGCGAAGAAGATCAGACGCATCGTCATGATGGGTGGCTCAGTGGCGCTCGGCTACAAACCCAACTCACCGCCCGATCCGGAGTACAACATCGCCGCGGATGCGGCCGCCGCGCAAGTCGTGTTCAAGTCCGGCATTCCGATTCTGATGGCGCCGCTCGATGCGACCGCCATGCTACAGCTCGAGGCGACCGCTCGGCATCGTGTGTTCACCCACCTCACGCCGCTGACGAACGCCCTCACCATCCTCTATCATCTTTGGAACAGCGAAACGCCGACGCTCTTCGACCCCATGGCCGTCGCCATGCTCGTCGACCCGAGCCTTTGCCAAAGCAAGCCGCTCGCGATCGAGGTGGATGACAAAGGCTTTACGCGCGTTCTTGAAGGGGAACCACCCAACGCCACCGTGGCACTTAAAACGGATCCCAAGAAATTCCTGGATTTCTACCTCGCCCGCGTCGCCCCGTAGATCCCATCGCGATTGCACAAAGGCTTGAGTTTCGCCGCGCATAAACCCTCCGACGACGCGGATGAAGAGGAATAGGGATTCACCACCCGCACGGGCGGGAGATGTTTCCCCCGATGAAGCGGACCACGGGCCAGCGGGCAAGATGGGTTGGAATTGGGTGTTTGCCGGACCTCAAAGGCACTGCCCTAACGATATCCTGAAAGTTTCTTGTCGATCCGGTCTTGAATCCAATGCGGGTCCCACCATTCAACTGGAT
>JACQNR010000354.1 GCA_016202975.1 Acidobacteriota bacterium | reverse complement strand
GCCTCCAGCAATCGACGCGCCTTCGCTGTGCGCGGTATCCTCGGGGCCGACTCCTAGCGCCACCCATCGGGGCACGAGAGAAATCTCGCGGCAGGTGAACTGCGCGCCGGGGAGGATTTCAATGGTGCCGGTAATCCGCTCACCCGGCCGGGAGGTGCGGTCCTCTCGGTCGAATTTAATTTCAATGATGCACTTTGGGTCGATTTTGCCCATGCGCTCAGAGCCGGGTAAGTGTCACCGGGCGAGATGGATCGTCTGGCGGGTTGGCCAGAGGGCTTCCCAAATCTTGAATCTGTAATGGGAGCTCCGTTTGCCTTACTCAGCCCATCTATTTCCCGTCAATGGACCTCTTACAGATTCCGAATTGGACGGTCCGTTACACCGCGACATCACGGGCGGACGTTGACCGGGAACTCGCGCTCCCAATCAGGACAATGGCGCAGGTTGACCCTTACGGCCGCCTGCCATCGCAATTCATTCCATATGCCCTTGAAGCTGACTGGAACAAGGGGAGGAATCTTAAGCGTCCCTTCGAGTGTCACGGCCTGGTCGGCCATCAATTGTCGCTCCGAGGCAAGCCACACCTCTGTGCTGTAAACGCGCTCGGTATAGTACTTCGTGGTCTTCTTGTTGTCGTCGTCCGTGACTCTTTCGGAGGCTCCTTCGGTGGCCCATAATGTGAGCGCCGCCCGGTGGAGATGGACATCCGAGCGAGGCACGAAAGAAACGGCGCACCTCAGGAAGTCACCCCTCCGGACGGCGCTCGGGGCCAGTCGCGCATCCACCGCCCCGATCTTCCGGGCGGCCAGGAGGCGGGGAACGTAACTCGACAGCGCCAATAGGCCGATAAGGCCGCTGACGGTCGCCAAGCTGAGCCGCCACGCGGGCGCCTCGCCGATCAGTCCCGCACTCAGCGCTGGGTAAAGGTCCCAAAACAAATAGGCCGCGAGGACGAAAGCCCCCATGCCAATCCCCACGCCGACCGCTGGACCTGTCAAAGGATTTGGCGATCTGGATTTAGTTTTATGCTCGCCTAAATTCTCCTCCGCCAGTTCGGCTCCACCGTCGATGCTGGCCTGCTCCCCTGGAACCAGGACAAACACTTCGTCCACCTTGAGGTCAAGCGCCATGGGGATATCCGCCTGTGCGATGATATGCCAGTCGACATGGAACAACTTGCCCTGATAACTGATCGGTCCCGGCTGCGCCTCGAGTTCAAAGGGATAGGAAGCTGACTCTCCAGCACGCCACAAGCCGGAGAAGAGTCGCGTTTCTCCAAGATTCGCCCCGTCGGGGTCTCCCTTCCCGGTCGCCCGCCAACCCTGCATCAAGGTGAGCCCGCGGCATTCGCAGTCACTCTCCGCCCTGACCATGACCGAACCTGTAATCTTGCTCCCCGCCCTGTAAGTCCGGTCGGCACGATCGAGTTTGATTTGCAGGTCGCACTTGGACAATACGCACTCCCCCGATGATTAAAGCGTCGGCCAAAGGGCTTCCCAGATCTTGAATTCGTGATGGTAGCCGGCGGCTTCGGCCTCTGGGGATTTGCGGCCGGAGGCGACCTCAAGAGTTTCGTGGAAGATCTTTTCGCCGACCTGCTCGATGGTCTCCTCGCGGTCGAGAATCGTTCCCGCGTTGATGTCGATATCGGCATTAATGCGGGCGAGAGGAGTATTCGAGCCAATCTTGAGGACCGGACCCAGCGCGCAGCCGATCCCCGTGCCGCGGCCCGTCGTAAACTGCACCACTTGCGCGCCACTCAGGAATAGCGCGGGTGTGCACACTTGGTCGTATCCGGGCGTGTAATGCACGAAGAGCCCTTTGCGGTCGCCCACCCACTCGCCATAATCGATCAGATCCTCCACGACGGAGGTGCCTCCCTTGGATTTCACGCCGCTCGACTTGAGGAAGATATTGTAAAGCCCGCCTTTCTTGTTGCCGGGCGAAGGATTCTCGCGGAAATCGGCCCCGAAGCTCTCGACGTACTTTTCATAGCGTTTGAGTGCGCCCATCAGCTTGCGTCCCACTTTACGCGTTCGAGCGCGGCGTACGAGGTCGATCATCGCCGCACCCTGCAGCTCCGGAATCTCCGGCAGAAGCACGGCTGCGCCTGCGCGCACGCACTTGTCGGAGGAGACGCCCACGGCTGGATTTGCCGTCACACCGGACCAGCGGTCCGAGCCGCCGCATTCCGTGCCCACGATCAGTCTCGAAATCGACACGGGTTCGCGCCGCGCCTGGTTGGCGATGGGAAGCAACTTCGCGACGATTTCGAGGCCGCGCTCGACCGTCTTACGGCTGCCACCCGAGTGCTGAATCGTGAGGTTGACCACGCGCTCCTGATAATTCGGCACCGCATTGAGAAATACCGGCACTGAGCACTCCACGCAAGTCTTGCCACAGCCCAGGTCGATGTAGAGCGCCGAGGCGAGGTTCGGGTGCCGCAGGCTGTTGGCGAGAAGTTGATTCAACAGGTCCACGGCCGAGCCGTCGGGCATGCCACAGCCGGCTTCGTGGATGATGGGCACGACGCCGTCCACGTTGGGATACTTGTCATGCGAATAAATGTCGCGCATGGCGCGTGCCGCGATTTCGCGGACTTCTGTCGAGGAACACATGCCGGAGGTGACGACGCCGACATAGTTCCTCGCGCCCACGCTTCCGTCCGGGCGCACGTAGCCGTCCCAGGTCAAGGAGGAGAGTTTGGGATCGCGCGGCTCGCGCCGGGGATTGTCGCGGTACTGCACCTTCAATCTTGGCAGGCGGTTGAGCAGGTTGTGTTCGTCGACCGGGTCGCCGGCATAGACGGTGCGCGAGGCAAGCCCTGTGGGGTCGCCCAGCGTGACGTAGGCCTCGCCGCGCGCCACCTTCTTGACGGCAAAACTCTGCCCGCGCAAGGCACGGCCCGACAAAGTGACCGATGCGCCGTCATGCGCCAGCACCGTCCCCTTTTCGATGAATTCCGCCGTCACCACCGCGACGTTGTCTTTGGCGGGATTAATAATGATCGCTACGTCTTCCAGTTTTATGGCGCCCACAAGCCTCCGGATGCTCTCAGAAGTGTCGCCTATTCTACTCCCAGCCGTGCGGTTTGCGGAAATCGTCTTATAATCCTTGACATCCGGAGGCGCCTCTGCGCCCTCCTGCATGCCGGGGCTTTATGGTTTATACAGTAAGAAACGCGCAGGAAGCGGTAGCGGCACTCGAGCACTTCAACTACTTTCACGACGGGTTTATCAAGCGCGTGGAACTTCTTTCCCACGACCGCTTCGAGCAAAACGGGCCGGCCTATACCGATCGGGCCCACGTCTGCACGGGTAATTTCGAGGTCGTCCTGGAAATCGCTCATTATAACTACGGCCCAGGAGACCAGCCATGCAATCGGATTATCAAGTGCCGATTCGAGGATGTCCGGGATTTCCTGCTTGATCTTCGCGCGCACCGACTCCACGACTGGCCGATCACGAGGCTCGATATCGCCGAAACGGACCGGTCTCGAACGGGAGTTCCAGGCGGGAGCGAGAAGGCTTTGCAAGTCCGGCTCCTCCGGCCCCGGCTGGTGGATGGCTCTCGGTGGGAGAGCCAGGAACATACCTTGTTTTCCTTTGTCCGCGCGGAGTTCGAAGAAGGCATCAGCAAGGGATGAGCGACACGCGATCCTGCTCTTCAGAGTTTGTGCCCATCTCGAAATACGAAAGGATCAGACATGCGGATCCGAATCATATTCCCCATAGTTTGGCTGATTCTTTCGGTCTCCTTTGCGGCAACCACCTTGCAGGCCGAGCTACCTGAGCCTCGGGAAGGGAATTTCACGGTGTGCGATTTCCAATTCAAGTCCGGGGAATTACTGCCCGAGAGCCTCGCGACTCACGGCCATGATACGCAAACCTGGGCTGCGGTTTGGAAGCAGTATTTCGAAGAATTACTCAAGACTTCGGCGCACTGATTGCGATAATCCGACTGAGAGGTTAGCCAAATAAGTCAAACCTGCCCGCATGGCCTAGCGACTTCAGGCTTACCATTTCCAGCACGCCGATTCAGGGCGATAGCAATGGCCGCTACGGCCACGCCGCCAATCAAGTCCGCCACATAGTGGAACTCCAGCAGCACAATGGCGACGCAAAGCAGGGCGTCGAGCGCGAGCAGGATGTACACGAGGCGCCGCCATTGACGCACGAACCACAACGCAATTGTGGGCGCGGCGACGTGCATGCATGGAAACGCAATGAAATATCCCGTGCCAATCTCCCCCAGCGGCCTGTGGTCGCGCACAATGGTCACATAAGCGAGCAATCCCTGTTGGATGGGATATGAGCGGAGCGTCTGCGGCAGCGCATCGAAATGCCCCAGGCATGAATAGAACGGGCTGAGGCTTGGCCAGAAGTAATAAAAGAAGAGCGACAGGTAACTCGCCGTCACCACGGTCGCGACCAGCTGAAACGCGCGCTTCCTGCCCAATCGGAGCGCAATGAGAATCATCACCGCGCCGACTTGCGCGAACATGGCGAAATAGAGCAGGTCGAAAAAGCTCAGCAACCCGAGGGGAAGAGATTTGTACGCCCGATGCGCGAGTTCCGGCACGGTTGACCCCAGGAGGAGCCAGGAATCCATCCGGTTCAGCACCGCGTCGTTTGCCGCATGGGGTTTGAGGGCAATCACCGCCTGGTTCAGGCTGAAAACCAGTATCAGGCCGATGAACCAATACGCGCCGGGAATGGCGATCGAAGTGACCGCCCGTAGGAATCCGCCGGACTCTTCTCGTGTGCGCTCGGAAAATTCCAATATGGCAACAGAAACAAGCGAAAGGTACAGGAGTCCGATCGGCCCGAAGATGTAGTAAAGCTGAGCCCAGAGCAGGGCGAGTATCAGTAGTCGAGGCTTCTGTTGCCGGTAACGGTCCCAGACCGGCGCAATCGTTTCGCGAAGGGGGAACGCCGCGACGTAAAGCAGGCAGGCGAAAAAAGCGGACTGGACCGTGAGACCGATCCAGAAGGTCGTGAAGAAATGCTCCCAGTCGAATCTGAGTGGGAGTCCTGCCGCCTTGAGCGCGGGGACGGTGCTCAGCAACAGGACCAGCGTCATCCCGAAGTGAATGTTGCTAGCTATGTTTTTCACGATTCGCATCAAAAGAGCGATTAGGCTATCAAATTTCCAGCCCTTGAAGTCGGGATTTTCAAGGCGTGATGGCTTGACAGGCGTTGAAGAGTGCGGTTAGGGTATCCGCGCGCGCTGAGTTCTCTGCTCAAGGCGCAAAGTAGCCTTATGAGTGAGTCCTCCGGGGCAATGACCAATCTTGGGCAAATGACGAAGGAGGAGCCGCGCCTTTTTTCTCCAGGCGCGACCCTCCCTTTTATTCTGGTGACAGCCCTTTTTCTGTTCTGGGGCATTCCCAGCAACATGAACGATATCCTCATCAAGCAATTCATGAAGTCGTTCGAGATCACGCGGTTCAAGGCTGGGCTCATCCAATCGGCGTATTACATGGGTTATTTTCTGCTTTCCATGCCGGCGGCGCTCATCATGCGCAAATATAGTTACAAAACGGGCTTGGTCATCGGACTGCTCCTTTACAGCACCGGAACATTTCTGTTCTGGCCGGCAGCGGTGGTGCGCCAGTACGGGTTTTTCCTTTTCGCGCTGTTCGTGATTGCGAGCGGCGCGGCGTTCCTCGAAACCGGCGCAAACCCGTTCATCGCCGTTCTGGGCGACCCGCGGACTTCCGAGCGCCGTCTGAATTTTTCCCAGGCTTTCAATCCGCTCGGCGCAGTCGGCGGCGTCCTCGTGGGAACGGTATTCATATTCTCCGGCATCGAGCTCACTCCGGCCGAGATCGAAACCATGAGAGCGGCGGGGAAGCACGGAGCCTACCTGCAGCGCGAAACGATGCGCGTGGTGACGCCTTATCTGGTTATCGGAACGATAATGTTCGCCTGGGCGTTACTGGTGATGCGGACCAAGTTTCCGAAAGTCGCCGAAGAAGCGCACGAGGGCGCGGACCGGGCCAAAGGCCGCTTCGCCGATCTGCTCCATCACCGGCATTTCGTTCTCGGCGTCGTCGCGCAGTTTCTTTATGTGGGCGCACAAGTCGGCACCTGGAGCTACTACATCCAGTACATTCAGGACTACACCGGCCGGCCGGAGAAAGTCGCGGGATATTTCCTGACAGGAACCCTCGTGGCCTTCGGGGTGGGAAGATTCAGCGCCACCTACCTGATGAAGTATTATCCGCCCGGCAGGCTTATGGGCGCATACAGCGTCGCCAATGTCGCGCTCGTTGCTGTGGCGGTCTTGTTTCCGGGGGGGATGGGCGTGTGGGCAATATTTCTGACCAGCTTCTTCATGTCGCTGATGTTTCCAACCATCTTTGCGCTGGGAATCAAGGGCCTTGGTCCCGCGACGAAACTCGGCGGCTCCCTGATGGTGATGTCGATCATTGGTGGCGCCGTATTCCCGCCGATTGAAGGGCTAATCTTCAGCGCCACTCACAGCATGGCCGCTGCAATATCGATTCTGATTCTCTGCTACGCTTTCATCGCCTACTATGGATTTGCAGGAAGCAAGTATAACCTGCCGGCTACTGCAAACTAAGAACCCCTTTGATATAGTCGGGTTTCTGAAAATCCTGCTCGAAAGCCTTGTGAATCTCTTCGAGCGCGCCGTAGCGGTGCGTGACAAAGGGTTCCACGCGAACCTGGTGCGAGCTCACGAGCTCCAGGGCGCGCCGGTAGGTTGCCGGTCGGCCATCGGGATCAAACCCGCCGGAGGCGCCAATGGGTACAACAAGCGTGGGCTCAAGGAAAAGCACGTTGGCGAGCAGTCCGATGTCGCGGCCTTTATGGCCGTGGCCGTACAGCAGGACGGTGCCCTGCTTGCGAAGCAGGCTGGGAATCTGCTCGAAGATTATCGAGTTGCCGCACGATTCGATCAGGTAGTGCGCGCGTTCACCGTGGGTCAGTTCGCGTACGGCCTCGCGGATGTCCTGCTGACTGACATTGATCGGTGTCCCGCCCAACTGGCGAACGAGCTCCAGGTTGTTCTCGCGCATGTCGCTGACCAGGATGAGCCCGTCGAACTGCTTCACGTTTCGTAAATATTGCAGGAAGAGCAATCCCGCCGGCCCGCCACCACAGATGAGCACGTTGCGAATGGGATTCTCCCCACCGAATGTAAAACGGGTTATTGCGCGGTCGACGCGGTCGCTCGCGTGGAGCACGCATCCCAGCGGCTCGACCAGCGCGCCCTGCTCGGTGGGGAGCGATTCGGGCAAGCGCAGGCAATTCACCGCCGGCATGGAGATGTACTCGGCGAGTGCGCCGGGCAGTCCTGTGATGCCGTGCTCGCCGTAAAATTCGCACTGGTGCGAGTCGCCCGAGGCGCAATAAGCGCATACGGGGCTTCGCCCCTGGCTGTGGCAATTGCGGCCCTGGTCGCACAGGACCCGATCGCCCGGCTTCAGGTCCTTCACATCGCGTCCGACTTCGACAACCTCGCCGGAATATTCATGCCCGAGGATCTGCGGCTGCTCGGTCAGCGGAACCAGCCGGCCCTTCGCATCCATGTTGTAGTTCCCGTGACCGCGAAAAAGATGAAGGTCCGTGCCACAAACACCCACTGCCTTCACGCGGATCGCCACTTCGCGCATGGGGACCACAGGGTCCGGCACGCTGCGTACCACCAGCTTTTCGACGTCTTCGAGTACAGCGGCCTTCATGGGATTGGAAACTGGAAAATAGAAATCGGAAATTCGAAATTCGAAAAACAACAATCCACGACTAACACCCCACAAGGCGAGGGCGTTCAGGACTCCAAATCCTTGGCATCCAGTCGGCCCTCTTTCTGCAGCCGAGCGAAGATCTCCATCGTCAGTCGAATGCCCTGTGTGAGCGGTGTGCGCGGGACCTCGCCCACATCCTGCACGAGCGCGCTGTCGTCCAGGTCGGCGGCGATTGGCAGAGCTTTGCCTTCGGCGCGGACCAGCCCCTGCGAGTTCGGCGCCACTTCGCCCAGTGTCTTGATGAAATCCTCCACCTGCATCACCGCTCCGCGCAGCGTGTAGGTGCGCGCTCCGGGCAAATCCTTTTCGGCGCACATCAAAAAGATCTTGGCGCAATCGTCCGCGTACTGCATATCGATGCGCCCGGTGAATTTGAGCGAGTACGGCCGGCCCAAAACTACGGCCTTTATGGCCTTAGTGGGCCCTGACGTAATTCCCTGGTCGCGCCCGACGCCGTAGACGGCCCAGGGGCGCAGGCCCGCGCTGGAAATCCCATTATTAAGAAAATAAACGCGCGCATTACCTTCGTTGCATTGTTTGAACACCCCGTAATGCGTTCCCGGCTGCAGTTGCGCCCCTTCGAGCACGGTGCCGTGTCCGTAGAACTCCTCCGGGCCAAATACCGCGGCGGAACTGGCGTATACGACCCGCTTTATCAGGTCCTTGCGCTTCCGCGCGGATTCAAAAACATTGATCGTGCCCAATATGTTGACGCGCGCGCCCGCCAAAGGGTCGGCGGCGCAGGCCGGAACCTGGAACGCTGCCATATGAATTGCATGGGTGATTCCATGCTCTGCGATGCATCGGTCCACCTCATCGAACGAAATCACGTCGCCCTGAACAAAGCGGACTTTGGCCAGTTGGTCCCTGGTAAGCAACGCCTCCAGCCTGTGCGCTCTCGCATCCACGTCAAAAACAACGGGCGAGTGGCCGCGCTCCACCAGGTTCTTGACGATCCACGCGCCAATGAAACCTTTGGCGCCTGTGACCAGGTATCGATGACCGGTGGATGTTGTTCCTGTGGCTTCAGACATGAGGGGGGCATTATAGCGGCGGAAAGGGAAATTATGAATCGCGATTTATGAATGGTGTATTGGTGGGATTCTGATTTTCAGAGATTGCGCACATTCACATCGCGATACTTTCGTCGAACGGCTGCCAAATCGAGAGGATGGTCGGTACGTGCATGCATGGCCTTCGCCGCCCCCGCCGCACACGCCCAAAGAATTGCTTCCAGCCATTCTGCCCCGCGTTCGCGCCACACCAGGATGGCGGCGGTAAAAGCGTCTCCTGACCCGGCCGAACTTTTTTGCCTGACCTTGGGCGGCAGGAATTGCCAGACCGCTTGCGCGGTGGCAGCAACGGCCCCATCAGCACCAAGCGAGCAGACGGCGACTTCGACTCCTCCGGCAACGATGCGCCTCAGTTCGCGGACAATGGCGGGCAGGCTCGTGATCCTTTTTCCCAGAGTCAATTCCAGTTCCTCTTTATTGAGCCGCACCACCTCGGGTCGTACCGGGAGCGCATTCGAGAGTGCTGGCCCACGCGCGTCCACCAACACGGGAACCCGGTGCGAATGGGCGAGCCGGACAAGCCGGCGATAGATGCCCGGCGAGCACCCCAGTGGCAGGCTTCCGCAAAGTGCGAGCCACGAAGATTTGGGTAGCCAGCGCGCGGCGCACTGCTCCAGATCGCGCTCGATTTTGCGGTTGACGTGCAGCGTGGCGGGAACGAGCCACGTCTGCACTTGGCGGCGTTCGTCCACAACAACAAGAAGTCTCCGCGTCTCGCCGCGGGCAGGAGTAAAGTCGGGGGGCGCGCCGCGCACCCGCAGCATTTCCGCCAAACGGTGTCCGTTTCGCCCCGCCGCGAACCCCAGCGAAACGGTCTTTGCGCCCAGGTCAGCAATGAATCCTGACGCCAGATTGCCTTTGCCGCCGATGCATTCGGTCTCCTTCAGAATGTGGAGACGGAAACCGGGAACATAGTGCGGAATTTCGATCACCTGGTCGAGGGCTGTGTTGGGCGTGACTGTGAGGATCATAGGACGTATTTTGGATTTTCGATTTTGGATTTTGGATTACTGGTTTCCAATCGGATATTGAACCCTTTCCAGCTTCTGATCCTCAAGAATCCGTATTCCAAAATAGACAATCCAAAATCTAAAATCGAAAATCCAAAATAGAGCTAACCCAATAGCTTCCCCAGCAGGATGGCTTGTGCGTTGGTCTCTATCCGGTCGATGGCGTCAAACGCGTCGTCGAGGTCGCGGCCCACAACAATGATGCCGTGCTGAGGCACCATGGTCACGATGGCGTGCTTGGCGAGTCCGTCGGCCTGCTGCGCAAGCGCACGGACCACCTTCTCCGCCAAGTCGGCGCTGTGCGCGGCGGCGGGCTCGGTCAGGCCGATCGTTCCAAATTTCTGGGTGTGCTCAAGGACAGGCGGCATGGGTATTCCCGCCGCAACAAATGCCATGAAGTGGCCACCCTGGGCGTGAATGACCGCTCCAGCGCGGTCGAAATTCTTGTAGATGGCGAGATGAAACTGCCACTCACGAGTGCGCCGGTCGGGGCCGTCCACAAGGTTACCCTCAAGGTTGAGCGCCACGATTTCCTCGGGGTTGATCTGCCACTGCTGGCCGCTTGCGGCGCGCGACGGCGTCATGTAGACGCGGTCTTCCTCACGCAGGCTGAGGTTGCCGCCGCTCGCGTCGGTGAGGCGACGCGCAAAGACCAGCCTCGCGATGCGCGCCAAGTGTTCACGTGGGTCGTAGGACAATACAAGTGCCTCGCAGGAATATGATCCGGCTAGCTATCTTCAGTGGCGCGACGCGCGCTGTCAAGCGTTTCGAAATATGGGTCTGACGCTAGAGCGCTGTCTTCTGTCCTATGTGAACTCATTGAATTACAGAGGGGGACTGATGGTAGAATCCGCCTTGCACTATTCCACCAAGCGGATTTGCGCTTCATTGAGGAGATTCCACGTGCAACGGCGGACATTCTTAACGGCAGCGGCGACCACGGCGGCGTCGGCCATTGCCAATCCCTGGGCGCTGGGCAGGGACTGGAAGGAGCCGATCCACTATCCCGATCCGGCAATCATTTCGGTCGACCCGCGGTTTGACAATTATCGCCAGAACAACGCCGCCATCGAGCGCATGTGGACGGGCGCGCGCTGGGCGGAAGGCCCCGTCTGGTTCGGCGACGGGCGCTATGTTCTCTTCAGTGACATTCCCAATAATCGCATAATGCGCTGGATGGAGGACACGAACGAAGTGAGCGTCTATCGCCAGCCCGCTAACTGGTCGAACGGTAACACGCGCGACAAGCAGGGCCGCCTCATCACCTGCGAGCACGGCCGTCGTCTAACACGCACCGAACACGACGGCACGGTTACAGTCCTTGCCGAACGTTTCGAGGGCAAGCGGCTCAGCGCGCCCAACGACGTAGTGGTGCATCCGGATGGGGGCATCTGGTTCACCGACCCGGGCTACGGCATCATGGGCTACTACGAGGGCGAGAAGGGTGATTTCGAATTGCCGCCACGGGTGTACCGTCTCGACCCGGCCACAAGACAGATGACCATTGTTGCGACCGAACAGGAGCGCCCCAACGGGTTGTGCTTCTCGCCGGATTGCTCGAAGCTTTACATCGCCGACACCGGCATGCCCACCGGAAAGCCGCACCCGATATTTGTGTACGACGTCGTCGATGGAAAGCGCCTGGCGAACGCCCGCGTCTTCTGGGATATGGGCAAGGGCGGCGCAGACGGCATCCGCTGCGACATCGACGGGAACATCTGGGCTGGCGCAGGCTGGGTCGGGGAAGGCTACGACGGCGTACAGGTCATCTCCCCGGATGCGACGTTGATCGGCAAGATCGTCCTGCCGGAGATTTGCGCAAACCTTTGCTTCGCGGGGGTCCGGCGAAATCGATTGTTCATGGCGGGCAGCCAGTCCATTTACTCGGTGTACCTGAATACGCAGGGCGCGTTGTTGCCGTAATATTCGAATAAGCTCTCCACCGTCGGGGTTTTGTTCAGGCCAGTAGAGCTAGAACCAGTTGCAAAACCCGTTTCAACCTACTGTCAGGGCACGGTTTTAACCGTGCCGGATGGGAGCCTCATAATGAGCGGCTTCAGCCGCTGAGGGCCAGCGATGCGCCTCAGGGGCTAAAGCCCGCTTTATTCCCAAGCTCGGATGGCGCGACTGAAGTCGCGCCCTGACGAAGCTCGCTTGAGGTTTTGCAACAGCTTCTAGCTGCGTTTACCGCTTCAGGGCGCCGGTTGAATGGATCGGGAAGCCGGAAGCGCGCGCGACGGAAGGCGCATCCTGGCGTGAAATGTTCAGGCAGTCAGGGAATTCCCGCAAGTGGAAAGTCATCCTTACGAGTCTGGCGTTGGGGGGCCATCCTCGCGGCAAAAGTTCACTTTTTATTTTAAGTCCGTTAGGTTCCTCAGCATACGAGCCGAAGGGGTTCCGGGAATATTGGGCACGCGCGACACGCTCCCTTGCAACGCGTCATTCAATTCAATCCGGTGTTTGGTGAGCGTGGTTCCCGTGGCCTGGGCGAATTCCGTGAGCGCTTTGGCATAGAGAGCCCGGGCTTGAACCTCGCGCACCTCCGCCGCCACGACATCGCGCTGCGCTTGAATCACTAGAAAGACCGTCGATTCCCCCAGCTGGAACTTCTTCTGCTCCGCGTCGAGGGTCTGCTTGGCGAGGACCACCGCTTTCTGTGAAGCTTCGATCTGTGCGTTGGCCTGGATCATGGAAATTTCCGCATTGCGCACTTCCTGGGAGATCTGATTCTTGGTTTTCTGCATCTGCGTCTGCAGCTGGCGCTGTTCGAGCAAGGCGCGGACGGCGTCGGCCTGCGCAGAGCGGTTCTTTATTGGGACGGTGAGCGATAGGCCGAAGGAATAATCCGGATAATTCCCGTGAAACGACTGGTTCAGAGCTTGCGGGCCACCCGCCATGATTAACGGATCAGGGCATAGAGCCGACGGGACATTGGGAGTTCCGCAGTGATTACCGGCCAGTCCTGCGCCGGAATAGCTGCCAAACAGGTCCAGCGAAGGCAGCAGGGAATTCCGGTTTGCCTTGATGACGATCTCCTGATTGCGAAGGTTAAGATCCGACTGCTCGATCTCCGGCCGGTTCTCGAAAGCGAGGCGAAGCGCTTCGTCCAAAGGAGGAACATCTTCCGGCCGCGGGGCGGGAAGGGTGTCGGTGGGCTCGATTTCAATCCCGGACAGGTCCGCGTCCACCTGCTTGGCGAGCGCCGTCTTGAGAAGCGTCGCCTGTTTCTGCAGGTTCGTCTGGGCGATGATCAGGTCTTGCTGGCGCGCGGCGACTTCCGACTCCGCCCGAACCACCTCAATCGGGGCGAGCGTGCCGATTTCGACCTGTCGCTTGTTGTCCGAAAGGGTCTTCTCCGCCAGCGCCAGCGAGCGTTCCGCCACTCGGACGTTGTCACGGAAGTAGACCATGTCGTAATAGAGGTTCAGAACCTGCGTGATGGCCCTGATCACCTCCTGGCGGAAAACGCTGTCGGCAATCCGAGCGTTGTTTTTCGATATTCGGATGAATTTGGAGTTGGCGTTGCGCCCGTACCCACTGAGCAATGGCTGATTCAAGCCTACCAGCATGTTGGTGCTGACCTGCGGATTAAAGACGTTGGTGAGTGAGGTCGTCGACTGGCGCGTCCCGCTTAATGCGAAAATGTAACTCGTGCCAGTTTGAAAGCGCTGGCCGAAAAAGCTCTGGTACTGTGAGGTCTGAGTCGTCACAAAAGGAACGCCGCTGAGAAGAGTTATTCCAAGGGGCGTGGAGCGCCGGTCCCAGCCGAAATTGAACCCGGTAATGGGGTCGAAAGACGAGAAGCCGCCGATGTTGGTGGCGCCACCGGTGGCGAAGGCTCCGCCCGCGCTCCCCGCGAGATTCCCCCCGCCCCCCGTGATGCCACCGCCCAGCGCTCCGGCAAAAAGCGCCTGAGAAGTGAACGCACCCGCCACGCCACGCGTCGCGCCGCCGCTCTTGGCGCGCGTTATATCCGTCTGGGCGACGGCCGGGCCAAAGCGCGCCACCGCGATGTCGAGATTGTTCTCGAGGGCGAGCGCAATCGCGTCATCCACCGAGAGCCGCAGTTTGCCTCCCACGGTCATAGTGCGCAGCCGTTCGGAGTTGCTCATGGGCGGTTGGGGCACGATGGGCTCCTGGTAGGGTCCGTAGAACTTAGGAAACCAGGCGGTCCGTGTGTAGTCTAGATTGATTTTGGGCGCAAGCTGGGCCGTTGGCGTTGAGGGAGCTGTCTTGCCAGCCTCCTGGGAAGACCCTTGGCTGGTTACCAGAAGCATCACTGCCAAAAGAATCAAGGCGCTCTTCGTGTTCTTCGTCATCTCGTATCCTTTTCCCTCGATAACCGGCCTCAGAAGCATTCTGCCGGCTTAGAGATAAGTACGAAAACATGGGACGCGGGGTTTCATGGAAAGGGTAGGAAACGACAGGGTATCTTGCCCCCTCGAACTACCGGTGGAACCTTGAAGAAGGCCCTAATGCTCACCTCTTGATCGCTTGGCGTGGCGAAACCCTGCTTTCCCCGCAGGTAATTCGGATCAAAAAGTCTAGCATTGAATACGGGCATTGACAACGAAGCCCCCCCTTGTCTGGGGAATTGCGGACTGCCAAGAAGTGGTGACCGGCTTCCAATTTTTCACGTGACATGATAATTGTCAATCGAGGTGAATGCTCTTGCGAAATATCCGCCTCACCTTGGCTTACGACGGAACGAACTTCCACGGGTGGCAGCGGCAACCTAACGCGCCCACCATCCAGGCGTGCGTTGAGAACGCCATCGAGCGTGTAACGGGCTTACAATCAACGGTTTGGGCTTCCGGCCGCACCGATGCCGGGGTCCACGCGGCAGCCCAAGTCTGCAATTTCATCACTGAGTGCCCAATTCCTTGTTCAAACCTTGTGAAAGCTCTGAATGACGTCCTGCCTGCAAGTATCCGTGTGAACGCTTCCAGTGAAGTCGCGGCGGCCTTCCACGCGAGGTATAACGCGAGGGCCAAAGTCTATCGGTATCGAATCCTGCAGGCGCCCGTTTGCTCGCCCTTCCTGTGGCGGTTTGTCTACCATTATCCGTACGCCCTCGACTGCACCGCCATGGCCAAGGCTGCACGACTCATCGAGGGAAAGCACGATTTCACGTCGTTCGCGGCGGTGGGGGAGGAGCAGGAAGCAAGAAGACAGAAGTCAGAAGCCAGAATCGGTCGCGCGCAAGCCCAAGGAATGGTGCGGGAGATCTTCACGTCACGCGTGCTTTCTCGAACCAAGAATTCCATGCTGATATACGACGTTCGCGGCAGCGGTTTTTTGCACCACATGGTGCGGAATATCGTGGGAACGCTAATGGAGGTGGGGCGGGGGAAGATCGAACCGGATGAAATCCGGCGTATCCTGAAGGCTCGGGACCGCACCCTGGCCGGGCCGACAGCGCCCGCACTGGGGTTATGCCTGATGAGAGTGGAGTATTAAGCTCGCGGGTTGTGGGTTGTCCCTTGCGCCCAGATTCGCTATGCTGATGAAGTTCGAGTAGGATGGATTTGAAAGCCGTGGTTGCTGAGTCCTGAGGGCCAGCAACTCACAACTAAGGCGCCACGACCGACAGCTTGCGAGGAATCGACTTTGAACACCGAAGCCATCAAGATCAAAGACAAGAAGCCCGGGCAACGCGCCTGCGATGAAAAGGACGCGAAGGGAAAAATGTGCGTCGGGCACTTGAAGCGCTGGGCGGCTCCGACGGCGGAGGCCATCAAGGCGGCTGGACCCGGCGCGGAGCTTTACCGCTGCGAGCGCTGCCATGCAATCTATCGCCCTGTGCCGGAAGACGATTCCAGCGCTGGGTTGCGATACCAGAAGCAGCCCGTGAATGTCCTGGGCGACTTCAGCCGGTAAGGCGAGGAGTCACGCCGCACCTGTGGGACGACCTCACGGCTTGATACTTCCTCCTGAATTATCAATATCAATTTCCACTGAGGGCTGAAAACTACAGCGCCGCCCCATATTATGACGTCGCCCGATGAACCGGGACGCAACTGCGGAGCGGACTCACAATTTCCCAGCGACTCAAAGCCGAATTGCTCCTCACGCTCGCCGCGATGATTTGGGGCGCGACCTTTGTCGTGGTCAAAGACGCCCTCGCCTTCGCCACACCCAGCGCCTTTCTCGCAGTACGCTTCACGCTCGCCGGGGTTCTGCTTTTCGTCTTCGTCTCGCGCGGTCGCCTGAGCGCCGCCGCAATTGGCCGCGGGTGCTTGCTCGGAATCTTCTTGTACGGAGGGTACTTGTTTCAGACCACGGGCCTGCTTTACACGACGCCCTCCAAGTCGGCTTTTATTACGGGGTTCTCCGTGGTGCTGGTGCCTTTTCTCCAGGCCATGCACGGGTTCAAAATCCGCAAGTCCACGATCGCGGGCGCGGCCCTGGGACTTTGGGGAATTTACCTGCTTGTGCTGCCCAAAGGACTCGCCGCCGTCAACCGGGGCGACGCGCTCACACTGTTAGGCTCATGCGCGTTCGCGGTGCACATCGTGTTGGTTGGCGTGTACACTCGCCGGCATTCATTCCGTCAGCTTGTCTCCATGCAGATCCTTACCGTGGGCCTTCTGGCATTTTTCTCCTGGCCGCTCGGCATGTCGTTCAGAATAACCTGGACGGTGGGCTTGGTCGCAGCCATGATGGTCACCGCTGTTTTGGCCACGGGCCTTGCATTCTCAGTCCAGAATTGGGCCCAGCAGTTCACGCCGCCCGCACATACGGCCCTCATCTTCGCCCTGGAACCCGTTTTCGCGGCGGTGACTTCCTGGATAGTCCTCGGGGAGCGGCTGGGGGGACGCCTGTTCATTGGCTCCGCGATGATCCTCGCGGGCATGGTCATCTCTGAGATATGGGGCGGGCAGCAGCCGTCGCCGGTCGAGGGATGATCCCGGATGGACGGAAGGACAACAAAACCTACATGTTGCTTCAATTCCCCCCGCAAGCCCGGCTCTTGTGCAACTTCGACCGGAGCTCTCGCGTCTAATCTGATGCGGCCAAGAGGCGAGCGATGGTGGGAAGGCGTGCGCTCCGCCCGTCTCAGAACGCGGCCGGAGGCCATTTGCTATCGAGCGCGAGGCGGGGCCCGTCCAATCGGGTGTATAATGGACGAAGGCATTCCGGCCACGAACCGGCGCACCTTCAGGAAAGGTTGAGGCTCAGAACAGAATATGAATGGAAGAAGAATTCTCCCGGCTTTTGTTGTCGCAGTAACCTTGGGGGTGGGTATTGTCAT
>JACQNR010000365.1 GCA_016202975.1 Acidobacteriota bacterium | reverse complement strand
GAAGGGAGGCGGCATGAAGAAGGTTGGCGGGTTGTTGGGAATCGTGATCGCCCTGGGCGTAGGATACTTCATCTTCAAGACACAGATGACACAGGGGCCCGCGGGCGGCGCGCCGCCGCAGCAGACAATCGACGTGGCGGGGGTGAAGAACGACCTGCTCGCCATTGCCCAGGCCGAACGCATGTATATGGCCAGCCACGGCAGCTATGCGACCGTCGATCAGCTCCAGCAGGACGGCTCGATCCAGTTTTCCGGCACAAACCGGCGCGGGTACAATTACCAGGCGGAAATTTCAGCAGAACGCTTCCGCATCGTCGCCACACCCGCCGACCCCGCCAAGGAGGGCTGGCCGACGCTCTCGATTGATGACACGATGCAGATTACACAGCAGTGACGAGTGACGGGTGACAAGTGACGAGCCAGGGACAAGGACCGAACGAGAAAAAGCAAGGCTCGAAAGGGTATAAGGACCTTTTGGTGTGGCAGAAGGGAATTGAACTAGTGAAGGAAACCTACAAGCTAACCCGGGATTTTCCCAGCGACGAGAAGTTCGGCCTGGTTTCCCAGATGCGGCGAGCCGCAGTCTCCGTCCCTTCCAATATTGCTGAGGGCCAGGCACGCCACACGACCAAAGAGTTCATCCAGTTCATATCCCATGCAGAAGGTTCGTTGGCCGAACTGGAAACACAAGTTATCGTCTCGACGGAACTCGCGTATTGTGACGCGCAATCAGCGAACCGTGCGCAGGATCTGGCGGGCGAGTTGAAGCGAATGCTGAACGCTCTGCGCAGGACGCTTGAAAGGAAGAGCGATTGACTTGTCACTCGTCACTTGTCACTCGTCACTCTTATGAAGGTCACCTCCCGAGCTCCAGCGCGAGTAGATTTAGCGGGTGGTACGGTGGACATCTGGCCGCTGTACCTCTTTCATCCCGGCGCGCAGACGGTCAATGTGGCGGTCCGGTGCTACGCCTCCTGCGAGCTTGAGACGCACACCGGCTCGCGGCTCACTTTCATCTCGGAAGACCAGGGCATTCGCGAGTCGTATGATTCGCTCGAAGACCCAGACCTGAAAAAGTCTCGCCTGCCGCTGGTATGCGAGCTGGTCCGGTTCTTCCGCCCGGAGCGCGGCATGACCATTCGGACGAGCTCCGAGGTGCCAGCGGGCGCGGGCATGGGCGGTTCCTCGGCGCTCAACATCGCGCTTTGCGGGGCTCTGGCGCGCGCCACGGGCCGGCGCTATTCGCGGGCCCAGCTTCTCGAGATCGCCAAGAATGTCGAGGCCATCGTCATCCAGGTGCCGACCGGCTGCCAGGATTATTACCCCGCGCTTTACGGCGGCGTAAACGCGCTCGACCTGGAACGCGACGCGGTCCGGCGCGAGCCCTTGCCAGTTTCGATTGCGGAATTCGACCGCCGGTTCGTCCTCTGTTACACCGGCCAGCCGCGAAACTCCGCCATCAACAACTGGGAAGTGATGAAAGCCCACATTGATGGCGATGCGCGGGTTCGCGCCAATTTCAGCCGTATCGTCTCCATCGCGGGCAGCATGCGGGAGGCCCTGCTCACCGCCGACTGGGGCGACGTGGCGAAACTCCTGGCGCTCGAATGGGAGAATCGCAAGCGCAATTTCAAGGGCATTTCGACGCCTCTTATCGACCGCATGATTCGCCAGACCGCCAGCGATGGAACCCTCGCCGCCAAGGTCTGCGGCGCGGGCGGCGGAGGCTGCGTCGTCTTTCTGGTCGCGCCCGGATGCAAGCCGGCCGTGGAGCGGACGCTGACGCGCCTGGGCGGGCAAATTATCAACTTCTCCGTGTCGCGGACGGGGCTGGAAATCAAGGCGACCTCGGGTGGTTTCAGAGGAATTCTCCGGTGAACGTTCAGACCATCTTCTTCGCCCAGGGAAGACTTCGCGCCATTTGGCGGTTCCTGTTTTCCGCATTGGCGATCGTGGCCAGCGTCATCGCGATTCAGATTCTGCTGGGTATCGTGCTGGGGCTTGCCGGGACGAAACCAACCTTTTTCCTTGCCAACAGCCTGACTGCGTTCCTGACGCTTCCTGTGCTCTTGGGGCTGGTGGCATTTTTCACCCGGGTATTTGAAGAAAGGCCATTCGGCTCTGCGGGCATGGCGATGAGCGGCCGCTGGAAGGCGGAACTGGCCCTGGGGCTTGCCATCGGCACGATGATGACTCTTGCTGTCGCGGGGCTGGAGTGGGCGCTCGGTGCCGCAAGATTTTCCTGGAGCGGTGAGGAACTGAAGTTGCTCTGCCTCTGGGGCGGCGGAAGTTTTGTGGTGCTGACCTTTGCCGCCACGAATGAGGAAATTATTTTTCGCGGCTACCCGTTCCAGCGCCTGGTGGAATCGATCGGCGCGCCGGGCGCCATCCTGATTCTCTCCGTCCTGTTCGGCGCCATCCACTTGAGCAATCCCAATAGTACCTGGGTTGGCGCTGCCAATACGTCGCTGGTAGGCGTTCCATTTTCTATTGCTTACCTTCGAACCCGGATGTTATGGCTTCCCATTGGCATGCACTTTGCCTGGAATTTCGTCTTGGGATTTGTTCTGGGTCTGCCGGTCAGCGGCATTACTTTCCCGGTTACTCTCCTGCGCGCAGAAGATGCCGGGCCCACCGTCCTGACGGGGGGAGCCTACGGACCGGAAGCCGGACTCCTGGCGACGGGAGTAATTGTCCTTGCCACGGGCTACCTCGCGGTTTCCCGGAGCATCTATGTAAGTGACGACACCCGAGCCCTGCTTGTCGGACCTGCAAAAACCCCGGCGCCGGAGGAAGCCAGCGCGCACCTGGAAAAACCAGGGCCTGCCCGCGGAGAAATGACGTCATGACTGCGCTTGTGGGGGCGACCCGCTTTCACGAATCTCGAGTTGGGGGTTTCCGCCTGGGGGCCATGCTGGGCTGCGCGGTGCTGCTTTGTGGGCTCGGCGCGAATGGTATTGCGGCCAAGGAGAAGAAGGACCCCGCCCGCGATGCCCGCATTGCCTTGATTCGCGCCCTGAGCCGGGAAATCGCCGTCACCAAGGTTGCGCTTCCGCGGGGAAAGAAAGGCATTTTTGTGGATGCGCAAGGGAAGCTCGACCAAGCCAAATCCCAGGAGGAAGTGCGCCGGAATGGCCTCGCCCTTAAACCCGGCACACCGGTCCAAATTACCAAGTTGGAATTCAAATCTGACCAGATGAAAATCGAGCTCAACGGCGGCGGCAAGCAAAGCAAGAAATGGTACGAGCGCATTCAAATCGGCGGGATGGGAGGCACGACAACCCCCATCACAACAGAACCTTCCGCGCCTGTTTACGGCTCCGCGATTACCCTGGCCTTTCCAGGAAAAGTGGACTCCGTCACCCCCGAACAGGTCAAGAAGTTGCTGGCGGGGATTCTGGATTTCGAAAGGCATTCTCCCACCGTGCTTTACTCACCGGAAGTCCCGCCCGAAATCAAGCAAGCGATCAAGAACCATCAGGTCATCCTGGGCATGGACCGTGACGCGGTGCTCTCCTCGAGGGGCCCTCCCGACCGCAAGGTTCGTGAGACGCGCGATGGGGTCGAGCAGGAAGATTGGATCTATGGCCTCCCGCCCAATGTGCTCTTCGTGACGTTTGACGTCGATAAAGTTGTCAGAGTAAAGCAGTATTGAAAGCACGAGGGGATCGAAACCTGGAAGGTTCGAAAGACTGAAGAATCCTGGGGCCGTGCCGCCGCTTTCGGAACTGGCGGCCGGGAATCCTTGGGCCTAGCTTGGAGCCAGTTCTCCCACCAACTCATCCATCATGGCGTGCAGGCGCTCGTGGGTGCCAGCGCCCATCTTCTCGATTTCCACCTTCTCAAACTCGGCGGCGAGATCTTCCTGTTCCCGGGCGGTAAGCATGTTCTCCGCCATCACGAACAGAATATTGTTTTCCTTGAAGATGTGGGAGCGGAGCAGTTCGATGTAGCCACGCGCGGCCGCTGCCCATTTCCTCTGGGAATCCTCACCCCAGTTGCTAGCCTCAGCGGCTTCGACCATCTGGCGGACGAGGACGCGACCCTCATCGTGTTCGTGCATCATGACTCCGGTCGGCCCGCCCGCGCGGGGCATCCCGCGGCTCTCCAGCAGAGGGAAGAGCAGATCCTCCTCTTTGCCGTGGTGACACTTGTCGGCAAAGAGGCGGAAGAACTCGGATAGCCCGCTCAGTGCTTCGCGCCGCACGGAGCCGCCTGAGTCGATACGCCGCGCGGCCTCTTCTGCGGCGCCCAGCACCTTGAGAATTGCCTCGTGCTCTTGACGGAGGATTGCAGTGGCTTGTGGCATGTCTTACCTCCTTCGGAGTATTCTAGCACGTAGGGTTCCTCAAAATGGCGTGCGGATGGTTGGCTTCGTGCAATTGAAATTGCGGGATTTCGAGACCGCAACGTGGAGGTCCCCCAAGACTTTGCAGGTCGTGAGAAAGACAGCACCACGGCCATAGCGTGCGGAAATGTCCTAAAGTGGCGTGAGATGGTCGTAACCTTATGTAAATAAAGATGACTAGGGGGACAACCAACGAGGTTCTTCTCAGGATCAGCCACGTCAGGTAAACTTTGCGAGTCCTGCGTACTTATGTTGTCGCCCGGCGTTGTCCACGGTGTTTCAAGATTCTTTGAGGGTTTTGGGTTCTCAACACCTCCGAGCTCCTCGGGCGCGGTAAAACCACGGTTGCAGGCCACCCTCCCTGAGTTATTTGACGCATGCCGCAGGCATCGGTCTGGCCGACGTACCCAGCTTTTTTTGACTAAAGTTGCTATGCTGAATAACATTGTTTATTCAGGCTAAATACGCAGAAAATAATTGGAGGAAACTATTATGGCTGTGAAAGTTGGAATTAACGGTTTCGGGCGCATCGGACGGAACATCCTGCGGGCTTCGGCCGGGGACCCGTCCATTGAAATCCTGGCGGTAAATGATATTACCGACCCGAAGACTCTGGCCCATCTCCTGAAATACGATTCCGTACTAGGCATTTTCCCGGCGAACGTCGGGCACGGCGATGACCATATCACCGTCGATGGAAAGAAGATCAAGGTCTTCAAGGTCAAGGACCCGGATGGCCTCGATTGGGCATCGCTCGGCGTTCAGCTTGTCGTCGAGTCTACGGGCCTTTTTACCAAGGCTGAAGATGCCAAAAAGCATCTGAAAGGAACTGTCAAGAAAGTCATCATCTCGGCGCCTGCGAAGAACGAAGACGTCACGATTGTGCTCGGCGTCAATGACGCGGCTTATGATCCCGCCAAACATCACATCATCTCCAACGCCTCTTGCACGACGAATTGCCTCGCGCCCGTGGCCAAAGTCATCCACGAGAATTTCAAGATCCTGAAGGGGTCGATGACCACTATCCACTCCTATACCAACGACCAGAGGATACTCGACCTCCCGCACAAGGACCTGCGCCGGGCGCGCGCCGCCGCCGTCTCTATCATCCCGACGACAACCGGCGCGGCGAAGGCCCTCGGACTGGTGCTGCCCGAGCTCAAGGGCAAGCTGGACGGCTTTTCCATGCGCGTGCCTACACCCAACGTCTCGCTGGTGGATCTCGTTGTCCTGACGGAGAAGTCGGCGACGGCGGAGGAAGTGAACGCGGCGCTGAAGAAGGCCGCCGAAGGTCCGCTGAAGGGCATCCTCGAATACTGCACGGAGGAGCTGGTCTCGATCGACTTCCGCGCCAATCCGCACTCCGCCATCGTGGATGCCGGATTCACCAAGGTCATCGACGGCAATTGCATGAAGCTGACCGCCTGGTACGACAACGAGTGGGGTTACTCCTGCCGCGTGCGCGACCTGATTAATTTCCTCGCGAAGAAGTTCTAGGCTCGGCAAAGAAGGCAGAAAGCAGAAGGCGGTAGGCTGCCGGCCTCAGGTCTAATGAGTATCTATCGCGTTGTCTTGGCCTGCAAGAGTAAGGGCGGGGCTTCAGCCCCGCCGCTGCGCGCTCACCCCCTCACCCCAACCCTCTCCCCCTTCCGGGGGAGAGGGTGGACGAACTCCGGGTGAGGGGACTTCAACGGCAGGGCTGAAGCCCTGCCCTTCCTGCAAGTCGCATTCATTCTTGAACCTCGGAGATAAGCACCATGTCTAAATTGTCAATTCGTGATCTAGATCTAAAGAGGAAGCGGGTCTTTATGCGCGTGGATTTCAACGTGCCCTTGAACGATGCCCTGGAAATTACCGACGACACGCGCATCCAGGCGTCGGTCCCCAGCATCAAGCTGGCGGTCGAGAAGGGCGCGCGGCTGATTCTCGCCTCGCACCTGGGGCGGCCGAAAGGGAAGCCAAACCCGAAGATGAGTTTGAAGCCCGCCGCGACGCGGCTCGCGAAATTACTGGGTAAGCCTGTCGCTTTCGCGCCGGACTGCGTTGGGGCCGAGGTCGAGGCGATGGCCAAAGCACTCAAGGATGGCGACGCGCTCCTCCTCGAAAATCTGCGCTTCCACGCGGAGGAGGAGAAAAACGTTCCGGAATTCTCCAAACAGCTTGCTGCTCTGGCCGAGGTTTACGTGAACGACGCGTTCGGTTCGGCGCACCGCGCCCACTCCTCCACGGAAGGCATCACCAAATTCCTTTCGCCTGCGGCAGCGGGCCTGCTGATGGAGAAAGAAATTGAATACCTCGGCAAGGCCGTGGAAAATCCGGCGCGGCCCTACGTGGCCATTGTCGGTGGCGCCAAGGTTTCTGACAAGATCGAGCTGCTGCAAAACCTGCTCAAATTTGCCAACAGTATTCTGATTGGCGGCGCGATGGCCTACACCTTTCTGAAGGCGAAGGGCGTCGCCGTGGGCCTCTCAAAGACCGAGGACGACAAACTGGATCTCGCGAAAGAACTCCTCGTGGGAGCGGAGAGAGGAGGCGTGAAGCTCCTGCTGCCGGCGGATCACATCGTGGCGGAGAAACTGGACGCGTCCGCTGCGGCGGAAACGGTGAACGCAGCGGCGATTCCCGCCAACCGCATGGGGCTCGACATTGGCCCGGCGACCTGTGTTGCCTATGCCGCGGAGATCGCCAAGGCCAAAACCATCGTCTGGAACGGCCCCATGGGCGTCTTCGAGATCGAGCAGTTCGCGCGCGGAACCATGGAAATCGCGCGCGCCGTGGCGGCTTCCTCGGCGGTGTCTGAGGTAGGCGGAGGCGATTCGGTGGCTGCGGTCCACAAGGCCGGAGTGGAAGACAATATCAGCCACATCTCACCCGGCGGCGGCGCGTCACTGGAGTTCCTTTCCGGTCTGACGCTGCCCGGCGTCGCAGCGCTGACCGAGAAGTAGGGGCGCTGCTTGCTGCGCCCTTGCGACGGGAGTCGGCAGAAGGCAGAGCGCAGTCGGCAGAACGCGTTAGGCAGTCGGCAGTGGGCAGAAGGCAGAAAGCAGAAAGCAGTAGGCAGAGAGCAGAGGGCGGAAGGCAGTCTGCGGTGTGCAAACG
>JACQNR010000364.1 GCA_016202975.1 Acidobacteriota bacterium | reverse complement strand
GGCGGCGCGGGTGGCGCCAACGATTCGGAAAAACCTTGCGGCACAACCGGTCTTGGCGGCGGAATCATGTTCGGCTATACAACGAGCTTGGATGTTGGACTTGGTGGGGATACCGGTGGGTATACACTGACACTTTCGTATATGATCGGTTTGTTTTATGACAAGGCCACGGGCTTTTCGTGGGGCATTACTGAGCAAATGGGAGGCGCTTATATGGTTCCGGCCTTCAACAAGACGGATGCGTGGCCGGTCCAGGACCAAGCCAACCCGAAAGTCGGGGGAGCAGCTTACGATGTTGCAACTGCTTTTACCCTTACGAATGCACGTTCAGTTTACCAAACGGCAGGTCGTGCAAAAAGCAGCACCGGGAATCTTGGCGCACTAGCTGCTTTTGGTGGTCAACTAACCACCTCGGGAAAAGTAGGACAGGCGACTGGCTCTCTTGGATTTGGCGGAGGCGTGTCGAGAAGCGAGTTGACAACAAACACGAAGGTATTGAAGGGCAAGGGATGCGGAGGCGGCTAATACGATAGTCTTCATTTCGAGCGTGGCCCCGGACAGCAAACAATCTGATGGTCCAGCTATCGATATTCTGGAAGTAACGGATTCTGGAGCGGACCGAGTTCAAGGTTTGACGTTCTTAGGGGTTTAGAGATGGAATCAGAGATACCAAACCAACTCGATAAGCCATACGCCAAAGCGTGGAAAGAATACAGAACGCACCTTAATAAAATCGCCTATCCAGTTGTCAGCTACTTTCCCGCCTTTTTTGTTTTCGCGCTAGCTTCCTACTTTCTGGTCGGGGATTTTTTCCCTGGAATGATGGTCGCAGTCGCAATCTGGGGTAGTTACGCCGTTTATTGGGGCATTCGTGTGATCTATTGGCCCTGCCCGCGTTGCGGGAAGCGCTTCAGGAGGATTGGTGTGTTAACCTACGCCGCCTGTGCGCACTGCGATTTGCCCAAATGGGCTGAATCCCCGGATGATTAAGGCGTGTCGTACACAAAGCAAGCGGGTAGGCACGGTCAGGGTTCTATTCTGACCGTGGGCTTTTTGTCCACCACCCCCTAACCCCCTCCTCAATAAGGAGGGGAGTTTTCGAACCCACGGTCAATTCCAAATGCGAATTGACCGTGGCTACCAGATTGGGGCGAAGGAACGCAGGAAGTAGCATTCCATGCCCAGTGTCAGCAGCGAAATCATCGCGGATATTACAGACCACATAGGGAAGTTCGGCGGCGACTTCACCGCATGGTGCGTGGGCACGGCGCGCGACTGGCACAGTCCCGTCCTGGAAGCTCACGAGCAGGAAGAGAAAAACGACGACTTCATCTGCCGCGAAGCCTACACTCCCGCCAGCGCCCGCACGGTGCGACTTCACTTCGTGAAAGAATGCGGCTCAGCCCAAGGCTCCGGCGACGCCAGCGACGACGGCAAGCTCGCTCAATCGCAAACTTCAACGAGCGATGCGGCGCCCGCGCTTCACGCAAGGACCTTTGGTTTTCGCGGTTGGTCCGGCCGGCTTATTGATGGAACTTGCACACTTTCATTTTCGTATTCACGGATAGACCCCCACTCGGGGTAAGGAGGAGTTATGTATTGCCCCAACTGCGGAAAAGAATATGGCCAGAAGGTCAACTTCTGCTGCCACTGCGGGACGGCGATGTTCCCACCTCAACCCGTTCCCAAGAAGCCCCTCACGCTTTCGCGCACGGACAAAAAGATTGCGGGCGTCTGCGGCGGTTTCGCGGAGTACGCGGAGCTGGATCCAACCATCGTGCGGATAGTTTGGCTGGTGTCCTCCATTTTCTCTGGTGTGGGGTTTATCGCTTACCTCATTGCCTGGATTGTGATGCCAAAGGGCCCGAAACTCGAAAAAAGCTCCGCCACCGTTCCTGCCGCTTCCGCGCAGCCCGCACCGAGCAAACAACCCGCGTAGCGCCCACTCGAATCCCTCGCCGCAGGCGCCGCGCGCGACGTGATCTTGCGATCCCGAGCGGGAATCGTGTCCGTCCTGGTGACCCCATCGTCACCGGTCAAAAAGCGCTGGACAAACCCGCAGTTTGGGCTAGAATACGTTCCTTTCGGCGCCGCATTCGAGGCTTGCTGCGAGAGCGATCTTCCGAGGGGCGGTTGATGACTAGACCACCCCATGTTAAGCTGGAATCTTAAGGAGACTTCATCCATGGCCTACATCATTGCAGAACCGTGCGTCAATACGAAGGACACCGCTTGCGTCGATGTGTGTCCGGTGGACTGCATTCACCCGCGCAAGGACGAGGCCAACTTCGCCGACCACAACATGCTCTACATCGATCCCGTCGAATGCATCGACTGCGGCGCCTGCGTGCCGGTCTGCCCGGTGTCGGCCATCTTCCCACTCGACGACCTGCCGGAGAAGTGGAAGAACTACATCGAGATCAACGCCGCCTACTATCAGAAGTAGCACGCGGCCTCGGTGCGCGCGACCTGCGCCGCGGCTTTTGGCAGAACGCCCGAAAGCCCCAAGAACGCACCTCTGGATTTTCCAGCGAAGCGCTAACGTGCGTAAAAATAACGAGTTAAGGGCATATTTTCATTCATCTCAAGAATCCTAGGAAACTCACAATATCCGATCCGAGGCACAGGGGACGGCGGCCTATCTACCTACCGACTGGACGGTAGACAACGTCGGCCTGGTCACAAGTGATAAGGATTTCGCCCGCGCCGCCCCGCCAATCTAGCCGATCCCACTGCCTGCCACAGTGCTCCACGCGCCGACTCGCGCCAGCCGTCGCTGCCCATCCTGGTACTCGCGACCACTCCCCAGCCGCCACGGCGCGTCTGCGACCCCCTGGTTCAGGGGGCGAGCCGCGCATGAATTCCCCTCGTTGGTTGAGGAGGAGATAATAGGGGTGGCGCGCCCGCCCCCGTCCGTCAGCGGTTCGACCTCCGTTCACCGCCCCGTGTGAAAGTCACTGGGGCCGACGGGTTAAAGACCCACTCTGCGCGGCGCTCTTGTATTTCAGCCGCGCCCGGTGTATACCCGTCCCGTTACTATCCCGGTTATCGCCCGGCGGGCCGCACACATGCCAAAGCGCGGCCGGCTTTGCCATCCCGACCCAAAGCGTCGGGACGAGTTCTCGCGCATCGTGCAAGGGTGGGCCCTGCACCACCCCCTAACCCCCTCCTCAATGAGGAGGGGAGCCGCCAGTAAATTCCCCTCCTTATCCAAGGAGGGGTGCAGGGGTGGTCGGTAGGCCCGAAGGGCCGGAAGAATGTGGCCCAGGGCGCAAGCCCTGGGTCAGCAATGGCCCCACCCCTTTCATCCCCCTCACCCGCACGGGCAAGCTGTAGCGCGGGTCTGTGACCGGCGGCTTTTCACAGTCCAGGAATCACCGCTAATAGAGCGGCGCTACAGCCCGCGGGGGAGGGGGCAGGGGGGAG
>JACQNR010000351.1 GCA_016202975.1 Acidobacteriota bacterium | reverse complement strand
GACCTCTTCGTGTCGCTCTATGTTATATATGAATGGGGGGCCTGTCACGATTCTCATGCATACGGCATTTGGATGCTCTTACTTCCAGGAAAGGCCGTGACGGTCTGCATTCTCATCGCCGCTGCGATGGGCGAACGGAAACTTGTAGACCAATCACCAGCCAAACTCCCCCGGTCACAACGGCAAGCGTAGCCTAGACTCGCCGCGGCGAGTCTGCGGCTGTTTCTTTAGAGGAACCGCGGACCCCGTGAATGGGGGTCCGCGCCACCCACTTGGTGTCTTGGTCGTGAAAACAGGAAATGAAAGGGCGGGTCAGAGACCCGCCCCTACAAATGGCAAACCAGGATGGCCCCAAAGCCGTCGTGGAACCAAATGGGGCTTCACGCATAAATTCCGCGCAGTTTGACGCTAAACGCCACGCGGTCGATGGCGAGCATATACGCGGCGATACGGTTATTCACCCTGTGCTTTTCGCCGTATCGCACCACGCCATCAAAGGCATCCACCATGATGTGTTCGAGCCGTTCGTTCACCAGGGCTTCCGGCCAGAAGTACCCCTGCCGGTCCTGCACCCATTCGAAATAAGAGACGGTCACGCCGCCTCCGTTCGCCAGAATATCCGGAATGACGAAAACTCCACGCTGGAACAGAATATCATCGGCGGGCGGGGAAGTGGGACTGTTTGCGCCCTCGGTGAGAATGCGCGCCTTGATCCTGTGGGCGTTTTTGCTGGTGATAACGCTCTCGGTCGCCGCAGGCAGGAGCACGTCACAATCCTGCTCCAGGATTTCCAGGTTGCCGATGCTTTCGCCGCCCGCAAAGCCTTTGACCGACTTGGTCTGGGTGACATGCATGAGCAGCGCCGGAACGTCCAGCCCGTGCGCGTTGAGAATGCCGCCAAACATATCCGCCACGCCGATGACCTTGTATCCCGCCTCATGCATGAGCCGAGCCGCCTGGCCGCCCACGTTGCCGCAGCCCTGAATGATGACGCGCGTCTCGTCGCGCTTGCGCCCGAAGCGTTTCAGCGCCTGGTCGGTGGCGATCATGCAGCCGCGCCCCGTGGCCTCGCGCCGCCCTTGCGAGCCGCCCAGATCCACGGGCTTTCCGGTCACCACCGCTGTGGTCGTGTGACGGATGTGCATGGAATAGGTGTCCATGATCCATGCCATCGTCTGCTCGTTGGTGTTCATGTCGGGCGCGGGCACGTCGCGCTCCGGTCCGATGTAATCGAGAATTTCCGCCGTGTAGCGGCGGGTGATGCGCTCCAGTTCTCCCGCTGAAAGCTTCGACGGATCGCAGACGATGCCGCCCTTTGCGCCACCGAAGGGAATGTTCGCGACCGCGCACTTCCAAGTCATCTCCGCCGCCAGGCCGCGGATTTCGTCGAGCGTGACGTTAGGCGCATAGCGAATGCCGCCCTTGCATGGCCCGCGCGCGATGTTGTGCTGGACGCGGTAACCGTCAAACACTTCGAGCACACCGCTATCGAGTGCCACGGGAATGTGCACCACAATCTCGCGGTTCGGGGTACGCAGGTATTTTGTGAGCCCCTCGTCGATATTCAGCATGCGCGCCGCCACGTCAAACCGCGCCGCCATTGATTCGTAGACGCTCAGCTCCTTGTCGGTTTCGAGGGCGCTCATGTGGCTCCCGATAATATTCGGGCGTGTCGCGGCGCTGGACCATCAGCGGGGTTGGCGGGGCAGCGCCGAAAAAGTATAGCAAATGCGCGGGGAAGGCAATAGCGCGGGGGTCAGGCAGCCGGGGTCGCGCCGACTTCCACGGCGACGCGAGCGAGGGCGGGAGCATCGCTCCCATCTGAGTGGACCAGTTCCCATGCATCCTTTTCGCTGAGCAACCGCTCGACCAGCGCGACGTGCATGGCATGCCCGGCGCGCTCGGCTTCCACGTGGCCAATCAGCGGGTGGCCCAGAAGCGCCAGGTCGCCGATCACGTCCAGAATTTTATGGCGGCAGAATTCGTCCGGGAAACGAAGGCCTTCCGGGTTGAGGACGGCGTCGCGGGAAAGCACCACGGCGTTTTGGAGCGAGCCGCCTTTGATCAGGCCGCTCTTCTTGAGCATTTCGACCTCCTCGAGGAAGCCGAAGGTGCGCGCCGGGGCGATCTCCTTTTCATAGTTGTCCGCTGAAGGGGTGAAATTAAGTGTCCGGTCGCCAATGGCGGGGTGATTGAAAACGATACGATAGGATATCGAGAGCGTTTCGGAAGGGAACACCGCAATCCGCTTTGCGACGTCAATGACTTTCACAGGTCGCAGAACCTTGACAAAGCTGCGCTTGGCGCGCAGGCGACGCACGCCTGCCGCCTGTATGATGCGAAGGAAGGGAAGCGCACTGCCATCGACGATGGGAACTTCCAGATTGTCCAGATCGATAAAGACGTTGTCGACGCCCGAAGCCGCCAGGGCCGAGAGCAGGTGCTCGGTGGTGGAAATCAGCACGCCCTTCTTCATGAGGCTAGTTGCATAGCTTACGTGCGCCACGTGCCGCGCGCGCGCCTCGACGCGGAAGCCTTCCAGGTCGGTGCGGCGAAAGACGATGCCGGTGTTCGCGGGGGCGGGAAGCAGACTCAGGTTGACCGTCACACCCGTATGCAACCCGATCCCGGAGATATCAGCCTTCTGGGCTAAGGTATTCTGGTTTGTCAAGAATGCCTCCAAATCAGGAGCTTATAAGTAGCATGAATCGTGCCAACCTCACTGTAATCATAAGTTGCTTATTTAAAATAACTTAATCGCAGTTATAAAATCATCACCGCACATAGGTGTGGTAAGAATACCACACTTGATGGCCACTTTAGGCGAATCGATGTCTCCCCCTCTGGCAATCCTGCTTCCATGGGATACAATGGAACGCCCCGGATTTGAATGCCATGAGAGGCAAAAGGTAGTCTGACGAATGGCCGAAAACAAAAAGCTTTTCTTGCTCGACGCCATGTCTTTGGTCTTCCGGGCTTTCTTTGCGCCGATGCAGATGGCCCTGGTTTCCCCTTCTGGATTGCCGACCAAGGCCATCTACATATTCGTCCGGACGCTGCAGAAGCTTCTCAAAGACCACGCACCATCCTATGTG
Source organism: Acidobacteriota bacterium (assembly GCA_016202975.1). Taxonomy (GTDB): domain Bacteria; phylum Acidobacteriota; class Terriglobia; order UBA7540; family UBA7540; genus JACQNR01. Next base: position 3,416 of record JACQNR010000351.1, on the reverse strand, counting down.
GCGGTGGCCTTCGATCTTGCCGCGCCGACCTTTCGCGACAAGCTTTTTGAGGAGTACAAATCGAACCGCCCCGAGGCTCCCGATGACCTTATCGTCCAGCTGCCCTATGTGCGGCGATTTTGCCAGGCGCTGGGCGTTCCCATCGTTGAGAGGGAAGGCTTTGAGGCGGATGACGTGATCGGAACGCTGGCGAAGCAGGGCAAGGAAATCGGGTTGGATGTTTTCATCGTTTCCGGCGATGAAGACCTGTTCCAGTTGGTGGACGACCGCGTCCGCGTCCTCAAGCCCGCGCGTGGTGGGTCGGACGGCGAGACCGTCTGCGATGCCGCCAAGGTGAAGGAAATCCTCGGTGTGGAGCCTTCGCAAGTGGTGGACTGGCTGGCGCTCACCGGCGACCCGAGTGACAACATACCGGGGGCGCGGCCTCTCCCCGCCAAGGAGCCGGTTCTCGCCCCCGGAGAAAAGAAGCGCAGCTACATTGGCCCGAAGGGCGCTACCGACCTCATCCAGCGCTTTGGCACGCTGCAGAAGGCTCTTGAAAACTGGGAGAGTGTCTCCAAGCAGAGCTATCGCGACGCGCTGCGCGACTTTCGAGCTGAAGCGCTGCTCAGCCGTGAACTCGCGACCATCCGCACCGACGTTCCGCTGGAGCAAAGTGTTCCTCAACTGCAGCGCGGCGAAATCCGGACCGACGAGGCAACCGCCCTGTGCAAGGAACTCGGATTTACGTCGCTCATGCGAGAGTTCCTGGAGAATGCCCCGGCCGTTTCTCAGGAGGTCGTGGCAGAGGAACTCCCGGGCGTCGAAGCGCTGCGCCGATGGATGAAGGCGGTCGGCGAGCAGGCTCCAATCGCTGTCGGATTCGAATTCGAGGGCGAAGAGGGATTCGCCGCGAAGCTGACCGGCCTCGGGTTCGCGGATGGCGCGCGCGTGGCGGCGGTTCCGCTCGGAGATGCTCAAAGTCGTCACCAACTGCTCGAAGCATTGAAACCTGTGTTTGTCGACGAGCGGCGGGCGAAATCGGTCCACAACGTGAAGCTTTTGAACTTGCTCCTGGGGCGAGAGGGTATCGATCTAGGGGGAGCGACGGACGACCCCATGCTTTACTCGTATCTGCTCGAGCCTCTCGCCTCGATCCACTCTCTCGAAGCGATTGGTCTGCGGCGGCTGGGCCGGAAGGTGCGGCCTTCCGCCGCGGAGTCGGCGGCAGCGGCTCGCGAGCTCGCGGCGTTGATGGCGCCCGAAATCGTTCGCGAAAATCTGAAGCAGCTTTACGACGACATCGAATTGCCCCTCGCGGCTGTGCTGGCGGACGTTGAGCGGGCGGGCATTCGGCTCGACGCCGCGATCCTCGCCCGGATGTCGGTCGAGTTCGACAAAGAACTTACGGATCTCACGCACGAGATTTACGACCTTGCGGGGCAGGCATTCGATATCGACTCGCCCAAGCAGCTTGGGGAGATTCTTTTTGGCAAGCTCAAGCTCCCCGGCGGAAAACGTCTGAAGAAAAGCGGGCAGTGGTCGACCGACGCCGCCGTCCTCGAAGGTCTTGCCGAAGGGCACGATTTGCCGCGCAAGATCATGGATTACCGGACGCGCACCAAGCTCAAATCCACGTACATCGACGCGCTGCCCAAGTACATTCACCCCCAGACGGGGCGCCTGCACACGAGCTTCAATCAAACCGTGGCGCGGACGGGGCGGCTCTCGTCGTCCAACCCAAATCTGCAAAACATTCCCATCGGCGACGAATTTGGCCTTCGCATCCGCTCGGCGTTCGTGGCCGAACCAGGCTGGAAACTGATTTCCGCCGACTATTCGCAGATCGAGCTGCGCGTGCTCGCCCACATGTCGGAAGACCCTCGGCTCATCGAGGCGTTTGCGCGCGACGAGGACATCCACTCGCGCACCGCCCAGGAGATATTCGGCGTGCCGCCGGGCCTGCAGACGCACGACCACCGCCGCATGGCCAAGGCCATCAACTACGGCGTCATCTACGGGCTCAGTTCATTTGGCCTCGCCGCGCAGACTTCCACCACCAAAAGCGAGGCGCAACGATATATTGACGCGTATTTCAACCGCTACCAGAAAGTTCGGGAATATCTCGATGGGCTGGTGGATGAAGCGCGGCGGACGGGCCGCGTGCGCACGCTTTTTGGCCGGTTGAGGCCCATCCCGGAGATCAGCAGCAAGGACGTGGCCGCACGCAACCGCGCCGAGCGCGAAGCGATGAACACGCCGCTGCAAGGAACGGCCGCTGATTTGATGAAGCTCGCCATGGTGAAGCTGCACGCGCGGACCGCCCGCGAGCAGATGCGAACCCGGATCATCCTGACCGTCCACGACGAGCTCGTTTGCGAAGCGCCGGAGGATGAGCTCTCGGCCGCGAGCCACATCGTCAAGTCCGAAATGGAAGACGCTTATGCGCTGAAAGTGCCTCTGAAAGTTGATGTCGGCGTGGGGAGCAATTGGAAAGAGGCGAAGTGAAAAGCAGAATTCAGAAGCAGGAAGTCAGAAGCCAGAATGATGGCTGCGGCTTGGTGTTGCACCCATACTACTTCCGCTGAGGCCTTGGATGACTGAAGAGAAGCATCGAGAACCAATTCGCATCATTAACAGCGTGGCCCCCATTCGCATCTGCGACAACGGCGGCTGGTCGGACACATGGTTTGCGGAGCAGGGAGCTATCTTCAACATCGGCGTGTATCCGTACGTCGAAGTACAGGTAATGGTGTTTCCTTACACCGGCGGTGACAAGCGCATCGAAGTTTTTGTGGAGAATTACGGCGAGCGCTTTGTCGCCCGGCCTCAGGACCAAGCTTGGGACAGGCATCCGCTCCTACAGGCGGCCATTGCCAGGATGAAAGTCCCTCAGGATCTTGCCTTGGGTGTGACCATCTTTTCGGAGGCTCCGAGCGGGGCCTCTACGGGGACTTCAGCGGCGGTAACGGTGGCTCTGGTGGGCGCGCTCGACCGTTTGACGGCGGGTCACTTGAGCACACACGAGGTGGCTTACACCGCGCAAGCAATCGAGACGGAGATGCTGCACCTCCAATGCGGCATTCAGGACCAGTTGTGCGCGGCCTACGGCGGCATCAATTACATCGACATGGTCCAGTACCCGCACGCTACGGTTTCCCAGATCCAGGTCCCCAATTCCATCTGGTGGGAACTGGAACGCCGGCTGGTGCTGGTCTATCTGGGGAAATCACACAGCTCTTCCGATGTCCATAAGATGGTGATCAGGGAACTTGAGGGGGCCGGGCCGCGCTGCCAGAAGCTGGAAGACCTGCGGCGAACGGCGGGGAAGTCTCGCGACGCGGTATATGCCGGCGACTTCCAAGGGCTGGGCGCTGCGATGGTTGAGAATTGTGAAGCCCAGGGCCGCCTGCATCCGGACCTGATCAGTCGAGACG
>JACQNR010000352.1 GCA_016202975.1 Acidobacteriota bacterium | reverse complement strand
GTACCGGGATCTGTGGATGCTGAAAGCGGCCTTGGATCAGAAGGGCGTGTTGGCTCAACAGGAGGTGGCATAATATGAGCCGGACCGTCGCTCACCTCCAACGATCCCTGGGACACCTTCCCGGTCAGCCCCTTGGGCTCTGGATACGAAGTAACTTTTTGCCGTCTTAATGCTTTTCCGGATGCGATCCAGGATTGGCATTTGCACCGTCTCCGCAATCGCGGTCGATAGTCGCCGTCTTCAGGATGACTCGGGCTTGACTCCCATGCTCCCCTGCGGGAAAATTGAATCACACAGGGCGTAACCATTTGGATCATGTTTGATGGTGCCTCTTCGATGAGGAGAGTGGGCTGACCTGTATTCGCGAAGGCCGGACCGTGAAGAAGAAAAGGCCCTTGGTATCCAAGCCGAAAACAAAGCCGAAGGCCCACCCCCAAGGCCGACCCACTGCCACGAAAAATCTCTTTCCGATTGTTGGCATTGGAGCCTCGGCTGGCGGCTTGGAAGCTTTCAAACAATTATTTCAGCACCTCCCAGCGACATGGCGTGGGTTTTGTGCTAGTTCAGCATCTTGCGCCCAAGCATGAAAGCGCGTTGAGGGAACGCATTTCCCGGTGCACTACCTTACCGGTTACCGAGGTCAAACACAGCATGGCCGTAGTGACGAACCATGTCTTCGTCATCCCGCCGAATACGGACATGGCCATCCTCGAGGGGATTCTGTGACTCACACCGCGCTCTGGGGGGCTGGGAAAACACACCCTCATCGATTTGTTTCTCCGCTCGCTGGCGACGGACCGAGGGACGAAGGCCATCGGTGTCATACTTTCGGGGACCGGCTCCGACGGCACGCTGGGCGTGAAAGCGATTAAAGCGGAAGGGGGGATTACGTTCGCTCAAGACGCGAAGTCAGCGAGCTAAGCGGAAATGCCGCGCAGCGCTGTGTCAGTCGACTATGTCGACTTCGTCTTGTCCCCGCAAGGAATTGCGCGCGAGCTGGAGCAAATCGGCCGCCATCCCTACACTACCCATGCCAGCCCGATCGAAACCCAGGCAGCTTCGCCCGAAGCCGATGATGGCCTGGAGCAGACTCTCGCCCTGCTGCGCAATCACAGCGGGGTGAATTTTGCACTGTATAAACAGACCACCCTCAACCGTCACGTGTGGCGTCGCATGGCGCTGCGCAAGATTCACAACCCGCGGGAGTACGTGAATTATCTCCAGGCCAATCCCGACGAGATCAGCACGCTTTATCAGGATATTCTCATTCACGTCACAGGCTTCTTCCGCGATCCGCCTTTCTCCAGACTGGATATGGTCAGTTGCAGGAATCTGCTGATCTACCTCGGCCCCAGCTTGCAGAAGAAGGTTCTGCCCTTCTTCGAAGAAACTTTGAGGCCCGGGGGCTTTCTCTTGCTTGTCACCTCCGAGGACTTCGGAGGCACCGACGAATATTTCACTCTGATGGACAAGAAAAACAAAATCTATTCGCGAAAATCTGCCGTGCCCAGGCTCGCTCTTGGCGTGACAACGGCCAGCCTGCTTTCGGGGAGGGAGAGAAGCGGAAAGAGAAAGGGAGACCTCCCCACGGGATTTGAGGTGCAGAAAGAAGTGGATCGGGTCCTTCTGGGCAAATACACGCCCGCCGGGATCGTCGTCAGTTTCGATTTGGAGATCCTTCAATTTCGCGGCCGGACCGGCCCCTTTCTGGAGCCCTCTCCGGGACAGCCGTGCCTCTCGCTGCCCAAAATGGCGCGGGAAGGGCTGTTGGCGGTATTGAGGCAACCCGTCATATTGTCAAAGAATCCCCCGGAACCCAGGTGCTCATCCTTACCATGCACGATTCCGAAGCGATAGCCAGCCAGGCGCTCGAGGCCGGTGCCCGCGATTACTTGTTGAAGCCGAATGCCGGGCGCCAACTGCTCTTCGCGGTCCACGCTCTGCGCCAGAACTAGCCGTTCTTTACGTCTAAAGTCGGGGACATGGTCTTGAGAGGATTTGGCAGGCAAGGAAAACAAAGCTTCAAACGCACGCGCTTTCAGCGGTTGACGCCCCGCGAGAGAGAGGTCCTCCAACTCCTCGCGGAAGCCAATTCGAATACGGAAGTGGCCCGAGCGCTGGGTATCAGCGTGAAGACTGTCGATGTGCACCGGTCCAGGATCATGTCCAAACTGGGCCTCCATTGAGTGGCGGAGCTTGTCCGGTTTGCAATCCGAGAGGGCGTGACCAGGCCTTAGCCGCCACTCCTTCCGCCCGAATCGGACTGGGCGGAGTATTCCGCTCCAATTTCCGAGGGAGTTCCCCCGGGTCTGTCGGGGAGGCTGGAGGAGTTATGCAGATCCGGGAGTGTCGAATTATTGGCCACTCGCACGGAGAATCTCGACCCGGCCCCTCACCCGGCTCGCTCCGCTCGCCACCCTCTCCCCAAGGAGTCTGGGTGATAACTCGAGAAAATGCGATTTCCACAGGGTTCGCGAAACTATGTTTCACTGATTCTACAGTAGTTAAGGCCCTAGACAAATAATGGCACCCAGTGGAAAACCTAGTTATCACACAGACTCCCCAAGCCGAGGGCGGGAGTCAGAAGGCGGACCCCGGCCCTCGCCCGC
>JACQNR010000353.1 GCA_016202975.1 Acidobacteriota bacterium | reverse complement strand
CGAAATCAGGACCAAATGCTGTACGCTGCGCAGGCCAATCTTGTGGGTTGCGAAAAACGTCTGGGCGCGGCCCTCGCGGGCCAAAGTGAACCGGCCAAAATCCTGAAAAATATTGTGCCTGACTTCAAAGGCCGCAGGCCCCGCAAGTCCGATGCACCTGCGAGCAGCGTGCCAGCACCGGCACCGAAGAAGTGAACGCCGATACTGCAACGCCCGTCGGAGACTGACCTGCGACGAGCGGGCAGGTGGGTAAGTGATTGCCCCTGATTCACGAGGAAGCGCGGAGCTCTCCCCTCGTTGAGCCGCGGCTCATACCTGCCTGCCAGCAGGCAGGGAGCCGTGCTGCAGGGGCAGAGAGTCACGCCGCGGTTTCGCTCAAACTCTTGTCGATGATTCCGAGCGCGGTGTCGATATCCGCCTTGCCGACATTCAATGGCGGCGACATGCGGATGACGCTTGCGAAGAGCCCGCCGCGGCCGACGATGAGGCCGTTCGCGCGGCTGCGCTCCATGAACTTGGTGGCAAGGTCAGTGCCGGGTTCTTTCGTCTTGCGGTCTTTCACGAGCTCGATGCCTTGCATCAGCCCCATGCCGCGCACGTCGCCGATGATGGCGTGCGTTTCCTTCAGTGCATCGAGCCCCGCTCGGAAGTGCGCGCCCATTTCGTGCGCGTTGTCCATCAAGCGATCTTCTTCGATCAGGTCAATAGTAGCTTTGGCGGCAACGCACGCGACAGGGTTCCCACCGAAGGTGGAAATCGTCAAGCCCTTGTAAGAGTCCGCGATTTCCGCTCGGGTCAGCGTCAGCCCGATGGGGACGCCGTTTGCCATGCCCTTGGCGCTGGTGATGACGTCGGGCTCGACTTCCCAGTGCTCGATGCCCCACCACTTCTTGCCGGTGCGGCCCCAGGCGGTCTGGACTTCGTCGGAGATAAAGAGGCCACCGTAGTTGCGCACGATATTTGCGACGATTTTGAAATACCCCGGAGGGGGCACGATGAATCCGCCCAAACCCTGAATCGTCTCAGCGAGCATTCCGCCCACCGCGCCCGAGGTGGAAGTCTTGATGACTTCTTCGACGTCTTTCGCACAATGCAGTTCGCAGCTTGGATACGTAAGGCCGTACGGGCAGCGGTAGCAGTACGGGCCCGGCACATGCGTGATGCCATAGGGAATCACTCCGCCCTTTCGCCACGTGCTGAGGCCTGTCATGGCCTTGGTGAGCTGCGAGTGGCCACTATAGCCGTGGCGCAGCGTGAGCATTTCATAATTGCCCGTGTGCATGCGTGCCGCCAGCACAGCGACTTCGTTCGCCTCCGTGCCGCTGTTCGTGAAGTAGCACTTCTTCAAATTACCGGGCGCGATCTGCGCGACCTTCTCGGCAACCGCCACAAGCGCCTCGGTAGGGAAGAGAGTGGACGTATGCTGCACGCGGTCGATTTGCGCCTTAATCTTTTCCGTTACCTTCGGATTCGAATGGCCGACGCTGATGGTGACTATGCCGCCCAGGAAGTCGAGGTACTGCCGCCCGTCGATGTCCCACACTTGCTGGCCCTTGGCGCGGTCAATCACCAACGGATCTTTGTAATACGTCGTCGTGCACTTCCACACATGGGCTTTGTGCTTCTGGATGATTTCGTCTTTGGTCATAACAGAACTCCTTCTGTGGGCGAACAATCCGAGACGCCAGCAAGCACCCGCAGCACTCGAACAGCGAGCCCTCCGCTACTTCAAATACTTATCCAGCCACGCCAGCACGGTGCAGTACCAAAGCTGGCTGTTCTGGGGCTTGAGGACCCAGTGGCCTTCGTCGGGGAAGTAGAGGAAGCGCGACGGCACGCCGCGGCGCTGCAGCGACTGAAAAAGTTGGATGCCCTGGCCGACGGGCACGCGGTAGTCGAGTTCGCCGTGGATGATAAGCATGGGCGTCTGGATGTTCTGTACGTGATTCGAGGGCGATGATTTCTCGAACGCCTCGCGTTTATCCCACGGCGTGCCGCCGTGTTCCCATTCGTCGAACCACAGTTCTTCGGTTTCTCCATACATGCTACGGCTTTCGTAAACGCCATCATGGGAGACCAGCACCTTGAAGCGGTTCGTGTGTCCGGCGATCCAGTTGACCATGTAGCCGCCGAACGAAGCGCCCGCCGCACCGATGCGTGTTTTGTCCACGTAGGGGAGTGATTCGAGATAATCCGCCGCCATCATGACGTCCTGATAGCAGGCGCCGCCCCAGTCACCGGAAATCTGTTCGGTGAACGCCTGGCCGTAGCCGATCGAGCCGTGGAAATTCGGCATCATCACGACGTAGCCGCGGGCGGCGAAAAGTTGCGCGTTCCACCGGTACCCCCACGAGTCTTCGTAAGCGCTCTGCGGCCCTCCGTGGATCAGCACGATGGCGGGATACTTCTTGTTGGGATCGAACCCGGGCGGCTTGATCAGAAAGTTTTGAATCTTCGCTCCCAGCGCGCCGGGCGTCCAGACATCCTCCGCCGCGTTCAAATCGAGCTCGGCCATCAGCGCGTCATTCGCATGCGTGAGAGGCGCGGCGGCGCCGCCAGTTGTGCTGACACGATACACCTCGGAAGGTTGCTTCAGGCTGCTGTCGGTGTAGACAAGCATTCTGCCATCTGGCGTGACTGCAAAGTCCTCGCTCATCCCCTCCAGAACTTTTTCCACCTTCGGCTTGCTGACGGAGGTCCTGAAGATCGGCTGGTGCCCGTGCTCGGGCGCATTGAAGTAAATAGTGTCGCTGTCCGG
>JACQNR010000357.1 GCA_016202975.1 Acidobacteriota bacterium | reverse complement strand
CTCCGGTGAGACCGGCTCCGGAAAGTCCATCCTAATCGATGCGTTGGGTCTCGCCCTCGGAGAACGGGCCTCTCCCGAGGTGATTCGCACCGGGCAGGAGCGCTCGACTGTCACGGCGATTTTTCGTGCCTCGGGCAAGCCCTTCTGGCAGGCCTGGCTTGAGGAATACGGCATCGCCGACGCGGAAGAATCCGAACTGATTCTGCGCCGGGAGATCCAGACCGGGGGGCGCAGCCGGTTGCTCGTCAACGATCAACCGGTGACGGTGGTGGCGGCCAGGGCGCTCGCGCCGCTGCTGCTGGAAGTTCACGGGCAGAGCGAGCACATTGAGCTCCTCGAGCCCTCCGCGCAACTTGAGTTGCTCGACCAGTTTACAGGCGCCGACGACTTGCTGGACCAAGTGGCGGCTCTCCATGCCCGCCGCCGGGAGCTTGAACAGGAAATGGGAAAGCTCAGCGAAAACGAGCAGGACCGCCTGCGGCGAGCCGACATGCTCGGTTTTCAAGTGAAGGAGCTCGGCCAAGCGCGGCTTGTGCCCGGCGAAGATATGAGGCTGGAGGACGAGAGACGGGTTCTCGGAAACCTCGAAAAGGTGCGGGCTGCCGCCGGCGCGGCTTTCGGTAATCTCTATGAGGACGACGGCTCGGCGTGCTCGCGCCTTGCGGTGGTCAGCCGCGCGCTGGATGAGCTGGCACGCTACGACGCTTCCTTTGCCCAGTATTCGCAGCCGCTGGCAGAGGTGCGCGCCACGCTCGATGACCTTGCCCATTCGCTCCGCGACTACGCCGGAAAACTCCAGGCGAACCCCCATCGCCTTGAGGAAATCGAAGACCGCCTGGCTCTGATCGACCGGTTGAAACGCAAGTATGGGAAGAACATCGAAGAGATTCTTGCCTATGCCACCAATGCGGAGCACCAGCTCGCCGCACTCGAACACGCCGACGAGTGGCGCGCCGAGGTCACGAAAGAGTTGGACCGAGTTTCAAAGGATTATCTCCGAGTCGCCCGGAAACTCTCCGGCCAGCGGAAAGAGTCGGCCATCCAGCTCGAAAGATTGGTCCGCTCGGAACTGGCGCAGCTGGGGATGGAAAAGGCGCGCTTCGAAGTGCACTTCGAATCGTTGCAGGGAGAAGGCCAACAGCCACCCGCGCAGGCATGGTCCGGGGGCGCCAAGGGCATCGATCGTGTGGAATTTCACATTTCGCCAAACCCCGGCGAGGAGCTCCGGCTACTGGAAAGTGTCGCTTCGGGAGGGGAACTGTCCCGCCTGATGCTGGCATTAAAGACCGTCGCGGGCAGCAAAGGGACTGCTGAGGGAACGAAAACGGCGCGCCGCGGCGTTTCAACCTACATCTTCGACGAAATCGATGCCGGGATCGGCGGGCGGACCGCGGACGCCGTCGGCCGCCGCTTGAAGCGCCTGGCGCGCCATGCCCAGGTCCTTTGCGTGACCCACCAGGCTCAGATTGCCTGTTATGCCGACCATCATTTCTTCGTCGAAAAGCTGGAACGCTCCGGGCGCACGATCGCGGCCATCCACCCGCTGGACGGCGAGAAGCAGCGCGCCGCGGAACTCGCTCGCATGCTCTCGGGAGCGCAAGTCACCGACGCCGCCCTCAAGCACGCCGCCACCATGCTCAAACAAGCCGCAGGCGCCTGAGGGCGCGTGATATACTGGTCTTGCTCTCCGATGGGAAACGATCTCATTCAAATCACTTCAACGGCCGACACTCCGCAGGAACAGGTAGGGGCAGGTCTAAGACCTGCCCCTACGGGGAGCTGTGAGAAAGCCGTGACTTTCTTCATCGAGACCTTCGGCTGCGCCATGAATGTCCACGACTCAGAAAAAGTTGCCGGGACGCTAGTCGCCCGCGGCTACCGGGCGGTCGACTCGCACGCAGAAGCTGACCTCATTCTCTACAACACGTGCAGCATCCGCGAGAAGGCCGCGGGAAAAGTCTTTTCTTACCTGGGCACGCTCAAGAAGGCTTTCAGGAATAATCCGAAGATCATCGGCGTGTTGGGCTGCGTCGCACAGCAGGAGGGCGAGGCCATTTTCGAGCGAGCTCCCCAGGTGAGCCTGGTTTGCGGCTCGGCGAGTTATACCAGGCTTCCCGATTTGCTGGAAGAGATCGAGCACGGGAATCGCCGCGTGATGGGACTTGATCTCGACACCGACGAGTGCTTTGAAACCGAACTCACCCGACGTGACAACCCGTTTCGCGCCTATCTGACCATTGTCGAGGGCTGCGACCAGCGATGCGCATTTTGCGTAGTCCCTTACACCCGCGGCCCCGAGCGCAGCCGCCCGAGCGACAAAATTCTTGACGAGTGCCGCAGGCTGGCGGGCGAAGGCTACGGTGAGATCCAGTTGCTGGGTCAGATTGTGAACGCCTGGAAGGATCCCTCTTCGGCGCGGCTCACCTTCGCCGAACTCCTCGGCCGCGTGGCGGAGATTCCGGGCGTGCGCCGCGTGCGGTTCACCACCTCGCACCCGCGCTACTTCACGCCGGACATCGTCGAAGCGATCGATTCCCATCCCGCCCTTTGCGAGCAGGTGCACCTTCCGGTACAGTCCGGGTCCTCGGCCGTGCTGGCGCGGATGCTTCGCGGGTACACACGTGAGCAATACCTGGAAAAAATCGATTGCATCCGCCGCGCGCGGCGTGCTATTAGCATCTCGACAGACATCATCGTGGGGTTTTGCGGGGAGACACAGGAAGACTTCGAGCAGACGATGAGTTTGCTGGACGCCGTCCAGTACGACCAGGTTTTCTCATTCAAGTATTCGCCGCGTCCCAACACGGCGGCGGGGAGCATCGAAGATTCGGTTCCGGAAGAAGTGAAGGCCGCGCGGCTGGCGGCTCTTCAGGAACGCCAGCGGCAGATTCAAATAGGCACGAATCAGGCTTTGGTGGGGCAGGTGTTCGAGGTCCTGGCCGAATCGTTCCAGCCGCGACTGGGCCAGGTGGTGGGGAGAACCAGCAGCAACCGCATCGTGAACTTTCCGGGAACGCCCGGCGAAGTCGGGCAGTATCTGACCGTGCGCGCCACGAGCGCTGGGCCGAATAGCCTGGTGGGAGAAAAGCTCTGAAACACTGTTAGCTGAGCGGGTCGAGGCGTCGGGAGGCTGTTAAACAATCGAAGGGTTAGCGGGCAGGGAGGCTTCAATGGAAATTGAGATGAAAATCCGAGGCTTGATGATGGATCCCGTCACCAATATGCCTATCGTGATTCTGAAGGACGTGAACGGCGCCGCCGTGTTGCCGATCTGGGTCGGCATCTACGAAGCCAACGCCATCGCTCTGGAAATCGAAAAGGTTTCGACGCCGCGTCCCATGACGCACGACTTGCTCAAAAACCTGCTGCTGGGACTGGAAACGCGCGTCCATAAAGTGGTGGTGAACGAGCTTCGGGACGACACGTTTTATGCACTGATATGGCTGGATCGCGAAGGGCAGACGATTTCCATCGATTCCCGCCCCAGCGACGCCCTGGCGCTGGCGTTGCGGGTGGACTGCCCGATCTTTGTCGAAGATGAAGTCCTGAAAAACTCGAAGATTGCGAACGCCGCGTCCGACAAGGTTTCGAGCGACGAGATGCGCAAGTGGCTCGAGAACCTGAACGACGAGGACTACGGACGATACAAGATGTAAGGAACGGGCCAACCTGGACCGGAGCGCTGCGTGGCGATCATCGCAATTGCCAACCAAAAAGGCGGAGTCGGCAAGACCACGACGGCGATCAATCTCTCCGCCGCCTTTGCGCGAAAGAAGAAACGCACGCTGCTCATCGACCTCGATCCGCAGGCCAACAGCACCCTGACCTTCCTTCCCCTGGAAGAGGTTCCTCACTCACTCTACGACGTTCTGGCCGACCATCAGCTGACCTTGTCGGAGGTCGTGAAGCCGACGAAAACCCCCAACCTGTGCGTGGGTCCTTCCAAGATCGCCCTGGCCAAGCTGGAAGCGACCCTGGTGGGGCAATTCGACGCCCCCTACCGCCTGAAGGACGCGCTGGCCACCGTCCGCAACGATTTCGACATTATCATCATCGACACGCCGCCCACCCTGGGCATCATGACGGTGAACGCGCTGGTGGCGGCAACGCACCTGCTGATTCCGATTCAGGCGTCCTATTACGCCTTGGAAGGAACCGACGACCTGCTCGAAACGCTGGAGCGCATCCGGCAGAGGCCGAATCCTACTCTGGAACTGCTTGGAGTGGTGATCACGCTGTTTGACAAACGAACCAACCTGGCGCGCGACATCCGCAAAAACGTTTGCCAGGTTTTTGGCGACCGTGTGTTCAAGACGGTGATAGGCAAGAACGTGCGTCTGGAGGAGAGTCCGGCGTACCGCGAGACCATCTTCGATTACGCGCCGGATTCCTCGGGGGCAAGCGAGTACGAGCGCCTGGCGAAGGAGGTACTGAAACGTGTCGCTTAGACGAACCGGTTTGCCGCTGGCCATCAAAATGCGCCACAACGCCCACTACGTGGAGGACATCATCTCGCGCAGCGGCGCGGCGATTGGGCGCATGATCCCCATCGAAGACCTCCAGCCGAACGCCGACCAGCCGCGCAAGGACCGGGGCGACATCGCCGGCCTGGTCTCCTCGGTTCGCGAAAAAGGCGTGCTCGAGCCGCTGCTGGTGCGTCACGTCATCGAAACCGGCAAATACATGATTATCGCGGGCGAGCGGCGCTACCACGCGGCGCGGTCCGCGGGCTTGCGCGAGGTGCCCTGCATTGAAAAGGACGCCGACGAGAACGAGACTCTCGAACTGGCGCTCATCGAAAACCTGCAGCGCAAGGATCTGACCCCCTTCGAAGAAGCTGACGGCGTCCACGCACTGGGCGATCGCCTCGGCCTGACGCACGACGAAATCGCGCGGCGCATGGGGAAATCCCGCTCTACCGTGACTGAACTTTATACCCTGCGCGCAATCCCCGACGAAATCAAAGCACTATGCATCGAGAAGGGAATCCTCTCCAAATCCCAATTGCTTCAGGTGGCCCGCCAGCCGAGCGAAGCGAGGATGCGGAACCTCATCCGGCTCTTCGCCTTGGGCATGATGAACCGCGACCAGGCGCGCGAAGACCGCCAACCCGACAAGAAACCGCGCCCCGCAGTCTTCCGTTTCGCGCCGCCAACGAAAGAGTTCCGGCTCAGTATGCAGTTCCGGAAAACCAACGTCAGCAAAGATGAGGTCATCCAAGCGCTCCGCCGAATCATCCAGACCCTCGAATCGGAATCCTGAAACGTCGCGGGCGTGGGAAGAATCCATTTTCAAGTCCCACACGCTGCCGTTTTGTTGTATGCTACCGCGAATTCCATGGGCCGAAGGAAATCCGATTCTGCTTCGGGCGGCCGCGAAGGGCAGCCGGGACTAACCCATCCAACGAGGATCGCTTTGAAGAATCTAAGACGTGGTGCGAGCAAGGCGTTGCTCGCTGTCCTTGCGCTTGGAATAAGCGCTGTTGGATTGAGGGCGCACCACGCTCCCAGCGGCGTGGCAGCGAAAGCGGACGCGCCGGTCCGCGGCGTGGCCCCCACTCCGGGCGCCGTGAGCGGCCAGGGAAAGATGCGTTTTCACGTGCTGGTCACCGCCGATAAGCTCCCTGACGATGCGAAGAAGGTACTGGAAAAAGCGCACGGCGGATTCGCCGTCGACCGCCGCCCCGGTAAAGGCGAAACTTACTTCGCGCTGCCCGGCGCGGGCATCCTGCAGATCAGTCCTGACTTTCAGACGATCAACATGGTCCCAACCGATCCAAGCATGAAAGACGCCAACATGCACAACGCAGGCATCTGGTATGCGAAGGACGGGACGCCCTACCTAATGTTTCCCGGCAACGATGTGGGCAAGGTGTTCACGACGACGCTCGATGGCAAGCTGGTCAGCACACTCAGCACGCCTACGGCCAATGACAAATTTGCTTTTCAGGATGTGCACGATTACTTCTTCGGTGCCGGAAAGTTTGTGCCGACCGATGTCGACAAACTGGGCAGCCTTTACTACATCTCGACCGGGTATTCTCCGCTGGATTTCATTCTTACGGCGCGGGTCACAGAGACGAGTCCCATCCAGGTGATGTGGAACCGGCTTGGCTGGGGCGGCAAGGGAGAGGCTCACGGCCAGTTTCGGACCAGCCATGGCATAACAGTTCCCCCCGGGCTGCGCCGCATTGATGTGTCAGATAGGCCGAACTCGCGCATCGAGCGCTTCACGCCTTATGGCCATTACCTCTCGACACTGAAGATGCCGGCGGGCTCTCTTCCTTGTGACGTGTGCTATCTCGACCAGTACATGATCGTCGCTGCCCTTGACGGCCCGGATACTAGCCGGGGGTCTCCGCTCTACATCTACGAAAACGACCGGCTGGTCTCGACCATCATGCCTAAGGAAGAGCTGGGACTGGTGAATTTCAAGCACAACCACAACGCCGTGCTCACCAAGGCCAATGGCAAGTATTACATCATCGTTCAAGCCTGGAACCCCGGCGACTTCGCCATTCTCGAGCAGGTGACAAACTAGTGTCGTGTCCCCGAAATCTTGCAGTAAATCGTCAGGGCGCGCCTTCAGGCGCGCCGCGTTGCTTGCGTGCAAGGGTACGGCGTTAGCCGCTGGGGGAGTTGCCCTCAGGGCCTGAAGGCCCTCTTTTCTCAAGACTTGTTCACCCTCGGCACGGCTAAAGCCGTGCCCAGACGAATTCGACTTAATCAACGGACTTCCGGGACACAACACTCGACGATTTTCGATTTTCAATTATGGATTTTGGATTGGGCAGACAGTCGATTCAGGATTCAGGTGATTTGCGACTACCTAGTTCTTTACGCGTCACTGGTCACTCGTCACTTGTTTTCGTCTACGGCACGCTGCGCCGCGGCTTCTCGCGACACCACTTCCTGGAAGCGGAGCGCGCCCGCTTCCTCTCGCGCGGAGCAGTTCGCGGGGTCCTTTATGACCTCGGCAAATTTCCGGGTGCGGTCACATCGGAGAACGCGGCATCCCGCGTTAGCGGCGAAGTCTATCGCCTGGCCAATCCCGCGCGTACACTCAAGCTGCTCGATCATGTGGAAGGCATCGCGCCGGGCGCTCCCGAACTAAGCCTCTACCGCCGCGCGATGGCCCGAGTCACTCTTCAAAACGGGACGGAGGTTGCGGCTTGGATCTACTGGCTGAACCGCGCACATGGCGCAAAGCGGCGAATTTCTTCCGGCGACTACACCAAATTTCTCAATGGCTGAACAGGCTCTCACCCCCGAGCAAATCAAGATCCTGGAGACGTTACTCCGCGCTGGCTTCCGTTTTCTGACGCTGGAGCGCTACGCGCGTTACTTTGCGGTCGAAAAAAACGGATTCGTCGCGCTGCTCGATCCAGCCGGGGGCGAACTGACAGTCTTCAGCCAGGCGGGCTTTCTGATGGGCGACGGGATCGGTATGCTCATTGAGGAGCGAGGTGGAAAGTCATTCGTTTTCCATGGGCAAAAAACTCCTGCCACCCCCGAACTGCTTATCGCATACGAAGATTTCAAGAGGGAATTGGGCGATTTGCTGATAGCGAAGTAGGGGCGGGTCTTAGACCCGCTCCTACCAATCCTCTACCAGTCCCCGGGCAATCCTTGAGCTGTTCCGATGGCGGAATCAATCTTCCCCAGCCCGGGAATGCGCATCATACCGAGCGTAACCCGAGCGGCCCGCTCGGTCTCGTGCGAGAATTTGAGAGAAAAAACCCGGCAAGCCACGGAGGTTCGCACGTTCTACCTTGCAGTCGAATTCGGACACGCCCCGGCGTCCCGGCCGGGACTCTTTCTTGAGGAGGCACCGATGAAGGCACTTCTAATGGCCATGCTTTTATTCGCGGCAAGCGCCAGCGCCCAAACCCAACTCACGATCTACAACCAGAACTTTGCCACGGTGAAAGAGAAGCGAACGCTCGACCTGGTAAAAGGCGAAAACGAGATTCGCGCCACCGACATCACGGCACACCTCGAGCCCGAGTCGGTGATACTGCGCGCCCTGCGCCGACCCGACGCTCTGCAGATTCTCGAGCAGAATTACGAAAGCGACCCGCTCAGCGAAGGACTGCTGCTGCGCAAATCGGAAGGGAAGTGGCTGGACTTTGAAATCGTCACCCCCTCGGGTGAGAAGAAGATCGTTAAGGGCAAAATCCTGCGCAGCGGGTACGTGCCGCACACTTCGGCGTTTCAGCGCTACGGACAGCAATATACGTACATGCAGTCAGTCTATTCAAGTCCGCAGGGCGGGGGCCAGCCGATTGTCGAAGTGGAGGGCAAGATTCAGTTTGGCCTGCCGGGCAAACCCATCTTCGACGCGCTCGACCCGAAAGCCTTCCTCAAGCCGACGCTCCTCTGGCGGCTCTGGTCGGGCGACGCGGGCGCGCAGGAAGTCGAATTCAGCTACCTCACGGGCGGCATGCGCTGGGAGGCGAACTACAACGCCGTCGCGCCAGAGAAGGGCGACAAGTTCGACATCATCGGCTGGGTCACGCTCGAAAATATGAGCGGCAAGGATTTTGAAAACGCCAGCGTCAAGCTGATGGCGGGCGACGTGGCGAGAATCCAGCAGCCTGGAGTAGCGGGCGGCGTGGGCTATGCGATGGACGAGGCGTCGCGGGCGGCGGGGCCCGCTGTCACTGAGCGCGCCTTCGAGGAATACCACCTCTATACACTTGAGCGTCCGACGACGGTGCTCGACCGGGAAATCAAGCAGGTCGAGTTCGTGCGTGCCTCGAACGTTCCCGCCGAGCGCATCTATGTCTACGACGGATTCAAACTCGACCCGCGCTATCGCGGCTGGGATTATTCCAGCATTCGGACACAGGCGGAATACGGGACGATCTCAAACCCCAAGGTCTGGGTGATGCTGGAATTCAAGAATTCTGAGGCGGGGCACCTCGGCATGCCGCTGCCCAAGGGCAAGGTGAAGGTCTACCGCCGCGACGTCGATGGGCGCAACGAGTTCATCGGCGAAGACGCCATCGATCACACGCCCAAGGACGAGACTGTACGTCTCTACACGGGCAACGCCTTCGATATCGTCGGCGAGCGCCGCCAGACGAATTTTCGGCTTGATTCAAGCGGCCACTGGGCGGACGAAACTTTCGAGATCAAGGTGCGGAACCACAAAAAGGAGCCGGTCACCGTGCGCGTGGTCGAGCACCTGTACCGCTGGGTCAACTGGGACCTGACGTCGAAATCGATGGAGTTCAAAAAGACCGACTCGCGCACCATCGAGTTCCGCCCCACGATTCAGCCCGGCGGCGAAGCGACGATCTTCTACACGGTGCACTATTCGTGGTGAGCAAGCCCGTGCAGCCTAGCGGGGAACAAGTCCGATTCCGTCTATCGTTGGTTGGTAGACAAGAGGGTTAGTATATTCCGATAATCATCTGTGTCGGTCAGTATCCGCTCTCTTGCGGGCTAAGCCGGCTCATGCATATCCGCTTTTTTCAGCAAACCACTCAAGGATGTGCATCAATTGGTTCCTAACGCCAGGCACTTGACCTCCGCATCGGACGTTGTGCCCCGTCTCAATTCTTCACCAGCCGATAGCGCAGGTGCGTGGCCAGCGGGCCGTCCACCACCTCCAGCTTTTCGAGCGTAATGCCTTCACCCTCGAAAGATCCAAACAGCCGAACGCCGTCACCGACCAGATACGGCGCCACGTGCACGAAAATCTCGTCCACGAGCCCGGCCCGCAGCGCCTGCTGGCCGGCGCTGGCACCGCCCAGGCCGACGGTCTTGTCGCCGGCCGCCGCCTTGGCCGCTTCCACCGCATGTTCAATGCCATCGGTGATGAAGGTGATCTTCGATTTGCCCCGCGGTACCTGCGCGGGCGGCGGGGGGGTGTGCGTCAAGATGAAAAGTGGCGCGTCGTTCACAGGAAACGTGCCGCCCCAGCCATGAGTGATGTCGTAGGTGCGCCGCCCGAAGATGGCGGCGCCGAGCTCCGCGTACATGCGGTCTACTATTTCGCGGTTGACGCCCTCCGGCCGGAACAACTGGCTGTTGTGCATCGGTTCGGTGCCACTGGTGTACCAGTCGAAAATGTGCATGCCGCCGCGCGTGCCGAGCGGATACTCATCGCTGTCGCCCGGCCCCGCGATGAAACCATCGAGCGACATAGTGAGGTCGATCATGACCCTTGCCATTCTTACCCTCCTGCGGTCCGGGCGCTATTCCAGAACACTGACCGTCATATAACGATAGGGCACGGAGAGGCCCAGTGCAAATAATTAACGATCTGGATTATCTGCCTTTCAATGATTTCCGGAGATTCTGGCGAACCAACACATACAGGGTCTAGCAGGATGCTGCAAAACGGATGATTTTTGAGATGCGGATGCGATCGAGCGCGAAAAAACAAGGCAGTGGAGT
>JACQNR010000356.1 GCA_016202975.1 Acidobacteriota bacterium | reverse complement strand
ATCTATGGCACCGCATCCGTCAGCTTGTCCCAGGATGCGATCCAGGAGTTCAAGGAGCAAACCGCGACCTACTCGGCGGAATACGGTTTCAGCGCCAATCAGATCAACATTATCAGCAAGAGTGGCACCAATAGCTTGCACGGCTCGGTATTCGAGTTTCTCAGGAACGATGCGCTCGACGCCCGAAACACCTTCGCGAGTAAGGTTCCTAAGCTGGCGCAAAATCAATTCGGCTTTGTCGCCGGCGGCCCGGTGTATATTCCCAAGGTTTACGACGGGCGTAACAAGACCTTCTTCCTAGCGAACTACGAAGGCTGGCGGATCCGTCAGGAAGGCATCGTGCAAGGCCTCGTTCCGGATCCCGCGCAACTAACCGGAAACTTTTCCACATCGGGGCTACCCTCATTTGGGACGCCGGAGTGCGCGGCCGAACTAGTTGCCAACCGCCCCTGCATGCCCATTGACCCGGTTACGGGGCTGCCTTTCTCGGGTAACCAAATACCGTCCAGCCGCTTTTCGCGCTTGGCCACACAGACCCTCGCATTACCAGGGATGATTCCGGCTCCGAATTGCGATCCCGCGCTGTGCGCCGGAAACAACTTTAAAGAGCTCGTCGCTGTTCCCACCACCGTGAACCAGCAAACCTACAAGGGCGATCAAGATCTGGGCAGTTTTGGAAAGGTCTTCGGCCGCTTTACCAAGTCGCACTACTTACGTTCCAGTCCAGGCATCTCGCGACCGTATGGTGGCGGCAACTCTATTCAGGACGAGACAAGCTGGATGGTCTCCCATACGGTCAATCTTGGGGCGATGAATGTGAACAATTTCCGTTTCGGCCGCGTGGAGTCGGCCGCAAATGATTGTTCTAATCCGGTGCCTCAGTCCGTCGTTGACGCCCTCGGGATTACGGGCGTTTTCCAGAATCTGGACGACTGTTCGCGGTCGTACCCACTCATTGGGCCGATCGGCCAGTCTACATACTTCGGGGGCGGAGGCAGGAAGTTGCAAGAGGTACCCATTTGGGAATTCGCCGATTCCTTCACGATGGTTCGGGGGAAGCACACGGTGGCAGTGGGTGTCAACTACCGTCAGTGGGTGATGAAGATAGATACTACTGCTATCTACCTGGGGAATTTTCAGTTCCGTAACGATGAGATCCTCACTAATGGCGGCAACGGCGTCAACGGCTGTGCCACGCCTTACTGCGGGACCGGCAATGCGGTGGCGGACTATCTGCTCGGCTACTACTACTTCGCCTCAGGGTATCAGCCGGGGCCGTTCACCAAGTCGGGCGTACTCGGCAATTTGAACCAGTACCACTACCAATATCTTGCCCCATACTTCCAGGACGACTGGAAAGTGACCCCACGTCTCACTTTAAACATGGGCCTTCGGTGGGACTTCCGCAATATCCCCTACGAAGAGAGCAACCATTTCGGCTGGCTGGACACGAGCAACCCGCAAGGCGGCGTGTGTATCGCCGACCAGACCTTAGTGACGAAGGGTGTCGCCCCAGAAGGCAGCATGTACAGGTATTGCGGCCGGCGCAATCCTGCCGATAGCTCGAAACATGTCTTCGCCCCTCGCTTCGGCTTTGCCTATCGGCCATGGGGGGAGAAGACAGTGATTCGCGGCGGCTACGGAGTCTTCTTCGACTCCGCCGAAGGCTTCGAGATCGCTGAGTCTGGGAACATCTATCCTTATGCAATCCGCCCCTGGCTGACTCCCTCGATCCAGCCGGCAGCGCCTAAGTTGACAGACCAACTGTATCCCCCTTTCACCACGGTTGAACCAATTAGCCCCGACAAAGCCACCTTCTTCGGGGTGATCATGTCGGACCTTCCACGGAACCCTTATGTTCAACAGTGGTCTTTGTCCGTTCAGCGCGAGCTCTTCAAGGATACGAAGCTCGAGGTGAACTACATCGGCAATAAGGGGCTTCATCTGCTTACCCGCCAGCTCATTTCGCAGGCCAACCCGCCCTCCAATCCTGACTTCTGTTCCGCCAAGGATGCTGGCGGCAATTACATCAACCTAAACAATGGTGATTGCCCAGTGTCTACGCGGAGGCCGTACGCCAACTTTTCATACTACCTCAACGGCGTATGGCAGGGCTATTCCAACTACCACGCGGCCAATGTGAAGCTGGAGCGGCAGACTTCCTCGATGGCGTGGCAGGCGCACTACACCTGGGCGAAGAGCCTGGACATTAGATCCGCCGCTGCCGGCATCGGCGGTGCGCTCTTTGCGGCGCTTGGATTTATGAACAATCACGATGTGAAGTTAGATTACGGTCGGTCGGATTTCGATGTGAACCATCGCTTCGTCACCAACTTTGTCTACACGTTACCTTTCGGCCGCGGCAAACAGTATCTCGCCAACGTGAACAAAGCAGCGGATGCCCTTCTTGGCGGGTGGCAGGTGAGTGGCATCGTAACCTTCCAGAGGGGATTCCCGTATCAAGTATACGGCGCAGATCCTTTCTGCATCCTTGATACGTTTGCTTGCCTGTCAAACCGAGCCAACCAAGTTGGCGATCCGTACCCGAGCGGATTCAAGAAGACTCCAGAGAAGATGTTCGACACGAGCGCATTTTCCGATGCTGAGGTGGGCCACTTCGGCAACTCCGGGCGGGGCATCCTGCGGGGGCCCGGCCTGAACAACTGGGACCTGGGTTTGGCGAAGAGCTTCCCGTTTGGCGAGAAGCTGCGCCTGCAGTTCCGCGTGGAGTCGTTCAATACCTTCAACCACACACAGTACAACTTCCCGTGGAAAACAGCAGCCGACTGGCCTTTTAACGCCGCAGAGACTTACAGTCCGACTTACGGGAAGGCCCAGAGCGCTCGTGATGCTCGCATCGTCCAGTTCGGGTTGAAAGTACTTTTCTAACATGCAACTGCCGGGCTCCCATGAGCATGGTCTCGCGGCCCAATTGCTTCGACGGTATCGCGGGTGGGATTTCAAACGCCATGCGGGATGAGTGACGCCCTCTGGTACGACCCTGCTGGAGTCCACCAGTAAGGTGAACGGTTTTGATGTCGATCTGATTGCTGCACCAGCGCTGCAGGAGCCGCCCGCTGACGATAATTTGCCGCTGGGCGAATGGCACAATCACCAAGGCATCTGGCGTCTACCCTACGACGCCGGCATTCCCGGCGAAGCATGGCTCACCTATCTGCCGGATTTCGGATTCAAAGGATATCTGGTGCCGAGCGTGCGGGGCCTGGAGCCGGGCCTACGCTATGACGCGTATTACTGGGAACCCTCCCTGGGCATCAAGCTCGACCTGGGCACCGTGGACCACGCCTGGTCGGGCATTCAGTGGCGGGTTGAAGACGCTCGTTTCGCGAGAAAACTCCGCAATGCTAACGGCAAGTATCGCAGCGAGTTGAGCGGCCCCGGTTGGGATGACTACGGCAGGCACCCGCAGGTTGAGGGGGATACGTACAAGCTGGAGAGGCCGCCCACGATGGGGGATTGGGTGTTAGTGTTGGAGGCACAAAAGTGACTTCGGTCTCGGGGGCAGAGTGCCTACGTGCGGGACAAGGATGCACCGCCGAGAATTCTTTACGGATGCCGTCTTCGATTCTGTCGGGTGGAGGAGCAACTTACTATCGAGTTCCCGCAAGAGCAGTAGAGAGGATTTTCCGTGCTTTCATATTATTATTTGAATTGAGGTGAATTATGACGTCAAAGATCAATCGTCGCGAATTTTTGATCGCGAGCGGTGCGGCGGCCGGGCTGACTGCGGTGGCGCCGAGTCCTTTGCGCGCGAAAACGGCTCGAGTGCGAGTTGTCGGTCCGAAGGTGGATTATATCGATCGACCATTGGGTTTGGAGAATCTGCGTCCCTGCTTCTCATGGCGGCTTGAATCGGACGCACGCAATGTTCGGCAGAGTGCGTATCGTGTTCTCGTCGCGAGCAGCGAATCATTGCTGCAACGTGGGCAGGGTGATCTTTGGGACAGCGGAAAAATCTCCTCACGTAAATCATTTGGGATTGCATATAAAGGACAGGCGCTACAGTCACGGCAACGCTGTTGGTGGCGAGTTCAGGTGTGGGATCAAGCAGGGCAGCCGTCCGACCCTAGTGTCGTGAGCCAGTGGGAGATGGGGCTGTTATCACCCGGCGACTGGACCGCTCAATGGCTAGCCGTCGATGATGCCGTCAGCAAGGCGGATCGGGAGACTCCAATGCGTTGGATTTGGGGCTCGACGACAGATGATAAGGCTCTGCATAAGATTCGCTATCACTTCCGATTGCCGGCGCCGACGAAGGGTGGCGTGCTGTTTACCTATGGCAGGTCGTACGAAAATGTCACAGGGATATGGGTCGACGGAATTCCACTAGGCACCGAAATTCCCGTTCAAAATTTGGCACGTGAGCACATCGCGCTGCCGCGCCTGTCAGCCGGCGAGCATTGTCTGGCAATCGAAGTAGGTCTCAAAAATCCTGCCGCGGAAGTGTTTGTCAGCCAACCACCGCCGGCCTTTGGGGTCGCCGTATTTGCGCGCTTCGACGTGGAAAGTGGGCAACGAATACGCCTGACAAGCGGGCCTGAATGGAAGACCAGCCTGACCCAGGAGCCGGACTGGTATCAGCGACAGTACGACGACAAAGCGTGGAGCGCGGTCGCTTCATCATCGGTCGAATCCATGCTAATTCCCGATCCCGCGATGTATCTGCGTCGAGAATTCACGGTGGGGGGGACAGTCGTTACAGCTCGCCTGTATGCCACTGCCCTGGGCTGTTATGAAGCACGGCTGAACGGCAATCGGATAGGCGACGCTCTACTGGCTCCAGAGGTTTCCCAGTACGGAAAGCGTGCACTTTACCGCGTTTACGACGTCACGGACATGTTGCAAACGGGGCGCAACGTATTGGGTCTGACAGTAGGCGATGGTTGGTATGCCAGCCATCCCCGCTATGGCTGGGGACTGCCACCACGCCGAGTCATCGCGCAGCTGGAACTAACTCTAGCTGACGGATCGCGACAAGCAGTGGTCACAAGCCCAGACTGGCATATCTCACGCAGTCCCATATTGCAGTCGGAGCTCTGCGTCGGTGAGTTGTACGACGCTCGGCTGGAACAAAGCAAATGGGATACTGTAGGCTTTGACGATTCGGATTGGCAGAAAGCCGAGACTGCGACGCGGCCGTCCTGCAGTTTGGTGGCTCAGGTCAGTCCGCCGATTCGTGCGACGCAGATACTCAAGCCGCAAGCGATCACGAATCCGGTTCCCGGCGCGTACGTCTTCGACTTCGGGCAGAATTTCGCGGGCTGGTGTCGGTTGCGTGTCAAAGGTGCGGCGGGAACCCGCATCGATCTGCATTTTGCCGAGGAGCTCAAGCCTTCCGGTGAAATCGATCAATTCGTTCTACTCGGTGGTAAAGCCAGCGATACCTACATATTGCGAGGGGATCCGGCGGGCGAAACGTTTGAGCCGCATTTCACCTACCACGGTTTTCGCTATGTTCAGGTCACAGGTCTGCCTGTCACTCCTTCGAAAGATGCTCTCGACGGCATTGTCATCAACAGTGATCTCGGGGTCACGGGTCATTTGAGGATTGACAACTCGTTGATCGAGCGAATCTGGCGTAATACCGTCTGGTCGCAACGTTCGAATTTCGTTGGGATCCCGACGGATTGCCCGAACCGCGCGGAGCGCATGGGTTATGGAGGAGATGCAGGCGTATTATGGGATGCCGCCGCATTCAATATGGACGTGGCAGCCTTTACGCGCCGGCAGATGGATAATGTGCGAGACGCTCAATACAGCAGCGGAGCATTTCCCGTTGTCGCTCCAATTCCCACTGCGTTGGAATTGGGGCAGGAACCCAAAGGTACGGCGCCGGCATGGGGGGACGGCGGCGTTATTCTTCCTTGGACAAGTTGGCGCCAGTACGGCGATCTTGAGGTTATCGAACAGAACTGGGAGGCGATGAACCGATATCTGCAGTTCATCCGCGAGAATAACCGCGACTATATCTGGAGGAACAAACGAGGAGACGATTATGGGGACTGGCAAGCGATCGGCAACAACCACTTCTACCATCCCGACAAACCGCCCACCACACCTCTCGATCTTATCGGTACAGCCTATTGGGCCTATTCGGCGAATATGTTGGCAGAGATGGCGGAGGCGATCGGACGCCCAGAGGACTCCTCACGCTTGCACACACTCTATGAGCGTGTACGACAGGCTTTCAACGATGCTTTCGTCAAACCGGACGGCCGGATCGGCAATGAGAGTCAGACGAGTTACGTATTGGCTCTCAAATTTGGCCTGGTTTCTGATCACCTTCGGGCGGCAGCCGCCGAGAGGCTGGTAAGCGATATCCGCCAGCGCGGCATAGCATTGTCGACCGGAATAATGGGAACTCGATTCATCCTTGATGTGCTCGCAGAGGCGGGCTATAACGAAATCATTTACAACTTGCTTCTGCGCACCGAGCATCCCTCCTGGGGCTTCATGATTGCCAACGGTGCGACGACGATGTGGGAGATGTGGGACGGCGACCTGCAGCACCTTCACAATGAGGGCTCGCACAATCACTATGCCTTGGGTTCGATTTGTGGATTCTTATTCCGGCGCCTTGCTGGAATCGATGCAGCCACGCCCGGTTTCGAAACCATTGTCGTACGACCAGTCCTTGATCCACGTGTGAAGAAAGGCGGCGGCGACTACGACTCTGTCATGGGGCGAGTATCAACAGACTGGACACAGGGTTCAGATGGCAGCTTTACGCTCGAGGCCACTATACCCGCCAACACTACGGCGCACATCCATCTTCCGGCCCGGCGGGATAGCCGAATTGAGGAGGGAGGGAAGGAGATTTCGCATCGGAACGATATGCGAATCGTGGACCGCCTCGACCACGAAGCAGTGATCGAACTAGGATCGGGTAGCTATAGGTTCATCGTCAGAGGCTAATGACTATCGACGTGATCAGCCCTTTATACCCAGGTTCAGCAAACAGCGTCTCGTCCATCACAAAGTGGCTGTTTGGATAACAAAGGATATGACCATGTTTTTCGACGGGGACCTCGGTAAAAAATAGAAGGGCTGGGATGCGATTTTCCATTCAACAACCCACCATTGAGGACTCACAGATGATCCGGCAGCATACTGCAATAACCGAAAGGTTTCGATATGCGGCGACGCTCGCCGCGACCTGCCTGCTGATGGCGACCGCGCAGGCTGCCGATGATCTCACACAACCTATTCGCGTGAGTCCGGGAGGGCACTTTCTCGCGCAGCCCGATGGCCAGCCGTTTTTCTGGCTCGGGGATACGGCATGGGCGCTGTTCCAGCGTTCCACGCGTGAGGAGGCGGATCGCTATCTGGAGGATCGCGCAGCAAAAGGATTCACGGTCATTCAGGCCGTGGCATTAGGCTTCGTTGGAATTGATACTCCAAACCGGTACGGGGAGAGAACCTTGCTGAACAACGATCCGGCCACGCCCAATCCACGCTATTTCGATCATGTGGATTGGATTGTCTCGCGGGCCGCGCAGTATGGACTGCGCATCGCCCTGCTGCCGAATTGGGGCGTGCCGTATCTTCGTGTCGATGCCGAACACCCGTCCATCATGACGCCCGCCAATGCCAGGATGTACGGGCGTTGGCTCGGTGCGCGTTATCGAGACAAGGGCGTGATTTGGGTGTTGGGGGGAGACTCGACTCCGCTGTGGCGGCAGGATTGATCAGATGACCCCGCCAAGAAGCCGGAAATAGCCAGCTTCTATGCCGCCTATGACGCGATAGCCGAAGGGCTCAAGGAGGGGATAGGTGTGAAGCCTTTCATCACCTACCATCCTCCTTGTTGCAGCGAGTGGGGAACGGCGCCACCCCGCACGTCACTGTACTTCGGGGACAGGGAATGGCTCAGCATGAATATGCTTCAGTCCAGCCATTTCCTTGATCCAAAGGCATTCGTTAAGAGTAACCGTTTCTCTTTCGGTTGGAAGGCGGAATTCAACTATCAACCAATCTTTGATGAATATCGTTCCGAGCCGATACGGCCGGTGATCGATGGTGAATCCCGCTACGAAAACCTCCGGAAGGACGATTTTTACCTGAAGAAGGGTTCCTGGGCCTCCTATGACTCGCGAAATTCGGCTTATCATTCAATTTTCGCAGGTGCGGCAGGCCACACCTATGGTGACAACAGCATCTATCAATTTTTTTAACCCCGAACTCCACAAGCCGGTTTCCCACGCGGCGAAATCGTGGATGTCGGAACTGGATGCTCCTGGCGCCCAGCAGATGCGCTATGTGAAGGCGCTGATGCTGTCGCGCCCCTATTTCACCCGGATCCCGGATCAGAGCGTGATCGTCGGTGATGCCGGTGAAGGCGTTGCGCATATCGGCGCGACCCGCGACCGCGAGGGCAGCTACATGATGGTTTACCTGCCGCAGGGTCAGCCGGTGACCGTGGACACGGTCAAGCTGTCTGGACTTTCAGCAGTCGCCTGGTGGTACGACCCACGCACGGGTGTCGCGACACGTATCCAGGGCAGCTTCCAGAGGTCTGGCACTGTGACGTTTATTCCGCCATCCAAAGGGCCAGAAAGCGATTGGGTACTGGTACTCGACACTGAGGGCAATAATTTCGGTGCACCCGGCGCAGAGCCCGGGAAGCGATGACCATCGTGATACCTTTTTGCGCGCCGTCACTTCCTGAACTGGACGAGTGCTGTCGCTAGGGCATGGTTCTGACCTGCTCTTGCGTCAGGGGCCGACGGCATCGCTCCCCAATCTTATTTCGTGGGAGTGAAGTGGGGGCTGGAGGCGTTGCCGAACCTCCGCTCGCCGGGGCAGTTGCAGACGAATGGCAAATCGCCATGCTGCGAGATCTATAAGGTAAACCACATCGACCGCAGCCCTATATGCAATACGTGCACGTGCTAGAGCGAAAAGGTCACAGGAGCTACTGTGTTGCCTATCGACTGATGAGCGAATTCTTGCCGCCAACTCATCAGGACTAACAAATGTCAACTCGTCGCGAGTTCCTCACTCAGACTGCGGCCGCCAGCGTAATGGCGGCAGGATCCCTTCAGATCGTCGAGGCCGTTGAGGACACGGCCACCGGCCAGGCGACAACCACAAAAGCCCATAAAGTTCCGCACGAGGGTTCGGCGTCGCGCCTCAAATCGGTCACTCGCCGAGATGAGACGACGCTGCGGCTCGGTGGCATAGGGGACAACTACCATATGAGCTGGGCAGCCGATGATCGGCAGTACGTCTCGGTCTGTGACGGCGTGGGCTGGTTCAAAAACCCGATCGGGCTTTATAACAGCCGCCTCTTCGCGATTTCCGGAGGGCCGCGGGACGCGACCTTCCAGGATGTCCCAGGCTACCCCGACCTCATTGACAACACACCCTCGCGTCCACACCACGCCCCGCGCTATTACAATTTCGGGACGCTCGCACTCGACGGTCGCATCTACCAATACCTCAGCACCTTCAACCATGAGGCCAACAGGCCTGACGGCAGCACGTCGCCCGATTTGCGTTTCGTCGGAGCTAAGCTCATCTATTCGCCTGACAACGGTCGCACTTGGTGCAACCAGGACGGGTCAACGCCGGTGGGATGGGAGCCTTGGCGGAGCCGCTCCCGCAAAACGATCGTCTTCTTCGAGGAACCGCAAGACGCGTTCTCCCTGTTGACTGTCTTGCAGATGGGCAGGAACTATGAAGGCAACAGGGACGGCTACGTTTACGTCTATGCGCCCAACGGCGCGAACGACGGAACCATGAACCAACTCGTGATGTTTCGAGTACCGAAGGCCAAGGTCTTGGATCGCGATGCCTAAGAATTTTTTGCAGGCCTCCGACCCGAAGGGAATGCCATATGGGTCAAGGACATCACGGCGCGGGCCGTTGTGCATACCTTCCCCCGAGGCTGGGTCAATAAGACCATCCATCCCTGGGCATGGATTCCCAGCGGCGAAACTGGGACGCTGAAATAGGCGACGAGCCGCCGGATGTCTCTGACGAAATTGTCAGGATCTACTTGCCGGACATGTTAGAGATCTAACAGGTTGATGAAAAAGTCGAAAAACGCTTGTTTTGCCGTACTTTAACAATGTAAGTTCCTTGTTTTCAGCATAGGCTATATCCCTAGTCAGCACGAACAAGGGTTTTTCATCAACCTGCTAAGATGTCAAAATAGCGACAACGCCCGGCAGGGGACCGAATCCTGAAGATTATTCTTTCAACATTAGCGGGGAGGACGCGAGATGATGATTCAAAATCGGACCATTATCGTTACTGGGGCTGGGGGAGGGCTTGGCGAAGGGATCGCGCGCGTCTGTCACCGCGAAGGCGCAAACGTCGTCATCGCCGACCTCCGAGGTGAGGCTGCGCAAGTCGTAGTGAAGTCTTTGGGGGCAAGAGCCCTTAGTCTTCGGTGCGACGTGAGCAAAGACACGGAGCTGCAAGCACTCGTTGACGAAACGGTCAAACGGTTCGGGCGGATCGACGGCTTGGTCAACAACGCGGGCATCAATTTTGTTAAGCCCTTTTTGGAGACAACTTCGGAGGAATGGGACAGGGTGGTCAGCGTTGATCTCCGTGCGGTATTCTTCCTGACCCAAATGGTATGCCGACAGATGCTTCGACAGACGCCACGGGGCGGAAGCATAGTCAATATTTCGAGCGTCCACAGCTATTCAGTTCTTCCCGGTTCGGGCCCCTATGATGCTGCCAAGTGGGGAGTGGTCGGACTAGGGAAGAGCATTGCCGTGGAGCTGGCGACAGAAGGTATCCGCGTGAATTCCATTTCTCCCGGGTTACTGAACACTCAGATCTGGAAGGATATTCTGGCGGCCGCACCTGACGCCGATGCCTGTTGGGCGTATTGGAAGTCGAATATTCCCATCGGTCGGGTCATCGAGCCGGGCGAAATAGGCGATTTGGCTGCTTTTTTGCTGAGTGACCACAGTAAGTGCATCACAGGCTCGAATATCTTCGCCGATGGCGGAATGACGAGTCAGTTGGTCAGCAAAGAACCCTATGAAGCCAAACCGCTCCAAGGTGGCCTGCCCCCAGCGGATAGCCGCGGAGAAGGCTGAGGGGAGACAACTGCAGACCCGTCGGCCAGCGGCGGAAACAGACTCACTCGATTCTTGATAACCTCTCGGCGCACAAGACCCCGGCCGTGCGTGCCTGGCGGAGCGTCATCTTCACATACAGTTCCATTTCACGCCCACCTATTCCTCTCCGTCCTCAAACTGGTAGGAAAGACTCTGAGTTACGTGCGGCTTTACAACCGCACCCCCTAGCCCTTTCGCTGGACCTACCGCAACCTGCAAAGGCGAATTCATGTTTCACGTGTTTCGGTAACGCGACATTAGGCGATTTCAGGCATCCACTTGATCCGTGGGGTTGGTGGAGGTATCTACCCCATCCGTGCTACTGGTCGAAAACTCAGTCGCCATCGACTCATGTGGCCCGCCATGAGTTTTGGTTCGATCCGGAGGATCCATTGAAACGCGGATTCATCTTCCGCTGATTGTGGCGTGTCCACTCCTTCGAGCCCGGAGTTCCGACTTTAGAATCGGTGATCAGGTGTTGAAGGTATGCATCGTTGTT
>JACQNR010000355.1 GCA_016202975.1 Acidobacteriota bacterium | reverse complement strand
CTTTGTTTTCATGAACATCGTGGGTTCGTTCCGCGAGTTTGATGTTTGTTTGCATGCCCTCCCCCTCATCGACCGGGCGGAAGATGGGCTAGTCGATAGGCTATCATACTTGCCTTCTCAGGTCAAGGCGGCGTTCCGCCCATGCGCATGATAATAATCGAACCATGCGAGCCGCTGCTGAGCCTGCCGGCTCAACTCGCCCGCGCCCCGCTCCAGGTACCTGGAACGGGGCACTCCCAACCCTTTGATCTGCATTCTGACACTCTACCAAGAGTGTCACCCAGCATTCTGAACGAGAACAATCAAAAGGTCGTAGCCATCGCCAGCAGCCAGCCCCTTGGGAAATTCCCCGAACCTGGCGCGGCGCCCTCCCGGCCAGCCGACCGATAGGGCTGGGCTGAAAACCGGTTTTGCGGGGCCCCCGGTAGGGACAAAATAACCCTGAACCCGGAGCCTCAATTGATGGTAAAATCCCGCCTTTCGATCTGGGATTTCATCGCGGGAGGGACTAATGGAGACTTACCCTCGTAACCGGTGTCCGGAGTGCCGTAGTTTCTTTAGATCGGAAGTCAAGCTGCCTCCCCTATCCAGCTTAGAGGCCTTCGACCCGAGTTATACGGTCTGTCCGCGCTGTGGATTCAAATTCCACCGATTTCATCTTGCTGCGCGGAAAGAGAATTCGGAACAGCCCGCCTCACAATAGAACCGATCCCCTGCCTCAGCCGATAATCCAGTGCCTTGGGTGGTTCTGCCACGACCCCGCCCCACTTTTTCGATTGATTCGATTGCGTTTCCAGGAAGAGTGAAGACGGAAGCGATTCCCCGGTTGCATGCTATGCGCGGCTAGCGCTGGGCCGTGGCAGCGGAAGGTTTCGGTCCGGCGTTCAGCCACGAGGCGAATACCTGGTTCAGCCAGTCGTTCATGAATGCCGAGTCTTGCACCGCTTCAGCCAGGGGACGGTCGCGAAAATCATTCCCCATGCTGACCTGCAATGCCAGCACGCGGAACCCCCGGCGGTTCCTCCAGAGCAGGCGGCCCTGCGGGTCAAACAAATTCAGAACAACCGTTGCCACTGGTACCTGGCCGCGCACCGGACGCCGGGTGATCGCCGAGGCGAACCGCGCACTGCGCGAGCCGAACGTTTCGCGCTGGCCATCCCATTCCGCGGTGTGCGATCTCACTTTCAGCATGATGTATTCCACCCGCACTTCCAGCACGGCGTCGGCGCGGGCGCCCTGCGCAATCCTCTGGATGAGCTCCGGCTCTGCCGAAACCAGAGGCGGGGGGGTTGTCTCATTTCCGCGTGTCGCAATCGCCGTGTTGACGCCTTGCTCCTTCATGAAGCGCCGGCGAACTTCCTCCGCCAGCATGCGATCGGCGATGACCCAATGGAATCGATCGCGGAAAAGGCGCTCCATTTCAGCATAGAGCGTACTCGCGTCACCCGCGTTGGAACTCGGAAGCAGAATGAATCTCTTGATCCGGGGAATGAAGCCCCCGGGCTCGGTCAGAGCGACTTCCAGCGGGTACTCGAGCCGGTCGAGTTGCTGGACCCCTCCCTGCTCGTGGTGCCAGGCTGTGACCTGCATGCCCACAGAAACCCGTTCCAAGTAGTCCTCGCCCGTATAAATCTTGACCTCGCCTTCTTTTCCCCCCTCAATGGTGAGGCTGGCCACAGTCACCTCCGTCACCACGCCTTTCGACTTTTGAACCTTCTGGGATGCTTCGCCAGCAGGGCAAAGGGCGGCGGTGAGGGGGAGCGCCACGACCGCCAGTAGGGTGATGGCGATGCGGAGTTTTGGCTTACACCGATTCATGAATTCTCGATGGCAAAAGGTCAGGGGCGCGCGAACGACCCGCGTACGCGTCTTCATCCATTTCCGTTAGCCGCAGCGGGATGGAACGATTTTCCGCCCCGACTGGCATCAAGGTCTATTTGAGATCGAAGCCATACCGGCCAAGATACAACTTGGAAGGATTGCCAATCACGATTTGCAGGGGGCTGGGCTTCGCAAGACTCGCATCTTTCTTGCCGGAGCACTCGCCAACCTTGGCGCCCGCCTGATCATAAATCATCAACTTCATATCCTCATTGCTGGTCGCCATGGGTTTGGTGTTCCCGAACCCGAAGCTTCCGACCCCAACCTTCTGTCCACAAACCGTGAAGTTTCCCTCGCTGATGATCATGCCTTCGTACTTCTGTTGAAAGTGGGAACTGTACCCGCTGGTGTCGATCAGCCCGATCACGACGCGCGCGCCGGCCGGGGTTTTGACCAGAGCAGCGTTGCGTTTCTGGACGGGAATCCGGCTTCCTTCGAGATAGAAGTCGCCGGGAATCGCATCCTCGAACGCCTTGCCTTTGACAACCTCGAAGCCTTTCTGCGCGTGCAAGGTGCTCGGCATTCCCGCCACAGCCAGGACCAGCGCGCTGATGAACAAAAACAAGTATTTCTTCATAAGATCTCCTCCAGGTTCGACGGTTGTGCTTGCTAAGCCCAAAGCTTATCATGACGCGCGCTGCGTGCGACAGGGTTTCGCCGCCGCGGTCGTGTCTTGAATTGATGTAGCGCCGCTCTTCAGAGCGGCATTCTGCCGGGCTGAATCCCGGCGCTACAGGGCCAATATGCGACACTACCGCGGCGGCGCGGCGTGACCCCTGCTATAGTTAGATTTCTCGCTGGCTGATCCTCACCGGCTACCGGGGGAGAGATGAAAGGACTCTGGATTGCCGCACGGTCTCTAGTCTATATGGCGGGCTTTTTCGGCCTCTGGGGCTGGATCGCCCTGAGCGTCCGCCGATTTGACCCGGTGCTCGGAATTGCGCTGCCTGAAATGCTCCAGCTGGCCGGAGTCGCGGCGATGGTCGTGGGGGGCTGCCTGGGGCTGGTTTGTGTGGGGATGTTCATCACGCTGGGCCGGGGGACCCCGGCTCCGTTTGACCCGCCCACCGAGTTTGTTGCCCGCGGCCCCTACAAGTTCGTGCGGAACCCCATGTATATCTCCGGTTTCTTCCTGCTGCTCGGCCTGGGGCTTTACGAGAGGTCCGCGGCGATCGTGGTTTTTGTGTTTGCGCTTTCAATCCTCGTGCATCTCGGTGTCGTCTATCTCGAAGAGCCGGGCCTCGAGAAGCGATTTGGCGAGAGCTACTTGAAATACAAAAGCGCAGCGAATCGCTGGCTTCCGAAAACGCGCTAAGTATTCCCCTACCCCTCACCCGCCTTCGTGCCTCGGGCACCCTCTCCCCGTGGGAGGTGGGAGAGGGTTGTCATCCAACCCATGACTTCCGCCGTCAATCTATAGAGAGGGCTGTCATCCACCTCCGGACTTCGGCCATCTCCCTTCGGGAGAGGGTGGCGAGCGGAGCAAGCCAGGTGAGGGGCCGGAGCAATTAGGGCAGGGCAAGCCGCGCCCCTACTTTGTGGGTTCCTTCGGTTGTTCGGGGGTCTGAGAGGGCGGCTCCTTCTTTTCAGGAAGCACGTAAATTATTTCGCCAGGCTTGGCAAGTTTCATCTGCTCGCGGGCGAGTCTTTCGATGGCCTTGGGGTCTGATTTGAGGGCCTTGATGTCCAGTTCGAGTTGCTGGTTTTCCTGCTTGAGTTTTTGAACCTGCTGTTCGAGCGACTGCAGTTCCTGGCGGCGGCGCCGCAGTGCAAAGTAACCGCGGTTGCCGAAGATTTCGTGAATGGTGAGGGCAATGGCTATGAGTACGAGCGCCAGCAGCGCGGCGCGGCGAAAACGCGCATCATTCATGCTGATGGTCATCGCTGTTCCATAATAAATCTTTTTGCCGCGGCGGAGAGCCGATCGAGCTCGCCGGGCGAAGCCGCTTCGCAATAGACGCGCACCACGGGCTCAGTTCCTGAGGGCCGCATGAGCACCCACGACCCCTTCTCAAGAATCATCTTCAGCCCGTCGGTCCGGTCGATCTTGGCAACTTTCTGCGAGTCGAATTTGTCCCAGTCGCGCTTGAGCTTCTCGGCCAGGCGTTTCTGGACGTTGGGTTCGAGCTTCAGATTGATTCGTGTGGGATAAAAGGCGCCGACTTTCTTGAAGAGAGACTGGAGCTGCTGCTGAATAGATTCGCCGCGTCGTGCCACGGCTTCCGCCATCAGCAGGCAGGCGATGAGGCCGTCCTTTTCCGGCAGGTGGCCGCGAATCGAAAGTCCGGCGCTTTCCTCGCCGCCGAGCGCGATCTTGTCCTGCTTAATCAGCTCGCCCACGTACTTGAATCCCACTGGCGTTTGGTAGCACGGCACGCCGTGATGTTTCGCCACCGCATCGATAAGGTGCGTCGTCGCGACGCTGCGGCCGATCCCGCCGGGAAACTTGCGCACATCGATGAGGTAATCGGCGAGCAGCGCCAGGATGTAATTGGGCTGAATCCACGTGCCGTCGGCATCAACGAAGCCGAACCGATCGGCGTCGCCGTCGGTTGAAACACCGAGGGCGCAGCCTTTCTCTCTCACCACCTGCGACAGTTCGGCGAGGTTCCTCTCGCTTGGCTCAGGACCCACGCCCGAAAACATGACGTCGCGGTAATCGTGGATGACCGTAACGTCTGCGCCCGACTCACGCAGCAGGTCGTCCAGATACCCGCGCGCCGTGCCATAGAGAGGATCGTAGGCAATCTTCATTCGGGCGGCGCCAATCGCCTTCAGGTCAACTTTTCCACGCAAGTCGTCGAGGAACGCAGGCCGTGGATCGGCGGGGCGTCGCTGCGGCGCGGCGAACATGGGCCCGAGTAGCGACATTTCGCCGGAAAGAAGTTTGCCCACCTTGCCTTCAATGTCCTTGGTAACCTCAGGAAGTGCGGGCGCGCCGTCCGAGCCCGAGAACTTGATGCCGCTATATTCGGCGGGGTTGTGGCTGGCCGTGATGTTGACGCCGCCATCCAAACGCTCGTGAAGCACGGCGTGGGCAATCGCGGGCGTGGGGTCGGGCCGGTGGCAAACGTGCGTTTCGATTCCGTGCGTGCCCAGGACCTCCGCAACGGTATCGGCAAACTTTTCCGACATGAAGCGCGTGTCGTAACCGATGATGACACGAGGGCGGGAAGTCTTTTCCAGAAGATGGTAGGCTATTGCTGCCGCTGCCAGGCGGACGTTCGAAATGGTAAAATCATCGGCGATAATCGCTCGCCAGCCGGAGGTGCCGAATTTGATCGGGCTCGCCGTCATCTGAAAGCCATTGTATCCGCACCCCTGGCCCGGCGCAATCATCCCGCAGTTCATCCAAGGAGGAACCATGACCGATAAAGTGATCGTTCTCATCACCGCCGCCAGCCGCCGTGAGTGTAGGAAGATCGCCAAACACCTGGTCGAAGCCAAGCTCGCCGCATGCGTCAACATCACGCAGGGAATCGAGTCCGTTTACCGATGGGAAGGCAAGATAGCCAATGACAAGGAATTTCTCATGCTGGTCAAGACCACGCGCGAGCTCTTTGGAGATATCAAGCACGCCGTCGCGAAGATCCACAGCTATCGCACGCCGGAAATCATCTGCCTGCCGATCATTGACGGCTCGCGGAACTACCTGCTGTGGGTGGCAGATTCCGTGAAGCAAACGTAGGCCGCGTTGGGCTGGCGGTCGAGGGGCGGAGCCCACCCCACAACCCCTGCTTGCGCCCGCTAGTTGTCTCAGGTTACAAGCGTTAAGCAGGTCAGGGCAGATTTCTCACATGCTGACACCAGGTTTTGCGACTGCAGAAGGAACGGCGCGCTTCCGCACGCGCCATGAATCCCGGATGCCGGGTCACTTCCGGGCGGCTGGCGACCTCTGGGTTTCGACCATCGGCTTGGGAACTTTTCTCCACGAGCCGACGGCCGCCTGCGACCAGCAGTATGCGGAAGCCGTGGCGCGTGCTGTCGCACTGGGTGTCAACCACTTTGATACCGCCATCAATTACCGTCACCAGCGCAGCGAGCGGTCCATCGGCACGGCACTCGGCACCATGTTTGAGGCTGGAACCCTTTCCCGCGACGAGGTGATCCTCGCGACAAAGGGTGGATTCCTGAACTTCGACGGCGACGTCCCCGGCGATGCTTCGGCCTATTTTCACGAAAAGTTCCTCGCCACGGGACTGATAAAGGCCGAGGATGTGGCCGCGGGCTGCCACGTCATGTCTCCCGCGTTTCTGGCTAATCAAATTGACCAGAGCCGGCAGAACCTCGGCGTCGAGACCATCGATATCTATTACGTGCACAATCCGGAAACACAGCTCAGTGAATGCTCGCCAGATGAATTCTACCGGCGCTTGCGCATGGCGTTTGAAGCCCTGGAAGCCGCAGTGGCCGCGGGCAAGATTCGCTGGTACGGTACGGCCACCTGGAATGCCTACCGCCAGGGATCGGACTCGCGCGAGGCGGTATCGCTCGAAAAGGTTCTGCGGGCCGCAGAAGAGGCGGGCGGCAGGAATCACCATTTCCGCGCCGTGCAGCTTCCCTTTAGCCTCGCGATGACCGAGGCGCTGGCGGCCAGAACCCAAACCTGGGAGGGCCAGCCTGCAAGCCCGCTGGAAGTCGCTCTCGCAGCGAATCTCGCGGTGTTTTCGAGCGCTAGCATCATGCAGGGCCACCTCAGCAAGGGACTGCCGCCCGAGATCCGGCATCAGTTTCCTGCGCTCTCAAGCGACGCGCAATGCGCCATTCAGTTCGTGCGCTCTACCCCCGGCATCACCTGCGCGCTCGTCGGCATGAGCCGCCGAGAGCATGTTGAAGAGAATCTCGCGACGGCAAAGGTGCCGCCGCTGACGGCAAAGGAATTTCGGGCGCTCTTTGCCAGGTAAGGACGAGGCGCCTGGGTACCGAAACGGATGAAGACCGACAGCATATTCGAGCAGGCGAAGCGGGCCCTTAGCCAGGCCGACTTTGAAACAGCAATTGAGTTGCTCGGCGAGGTTGTCGTCGAAGACAGTGCGAACGTCGAAGCGTGGACCCAGCTGGGAGCTTGTTATCTCGAGACGCGCCAGCTTCCGCTCGCCTTGGAGACGCTCGGCCGTGCCGTCAACGCAGGGCCGGAACACGCCATGGCTCATTACCTGCTCGGAACCGCCTGGGGGAGCTGTGGCAACCTGGAACGCGCGGGTGAGTGTTATCGCCGAGCTCTGGAGATCGATCCCCAGCATGCCAAGGCGGAAGAGTTTCTGGTCCGCACCGAATCGCTGGTCGCGAGCCGGGAACACTTTCGAAAAGGGTTGGCGCTGCTCCAATCCCCGCAAGCCACTGCCGCCGATCTCAATCAGGCCCTGAGCGAGTTCGTTCAGTCGGTCGCACTGTTCGATCAGTCTCCGGCGCGCGAAAGCTTGGCGGACTGCGCCCAGCAAATTGCGGCTATTTCAACGGAATGGCCCATCGCCTTCGAAGTCACGCGAGATCTCGAGCTGTGGGCCGCGGCCTGTGAACGCGGGTGGCAATGCGTTCGATTTCGCAACTGGACGGGTGTTCGCGCCGCCTACGAGGAAGCGCTGGCCTATCGATGGCAGGATGCCTTCGTGCATCACGCCCTGGGGTTCAGTCTTGCTGAGGCGGGCGAATCGGACGAAGCGGTCAAAGCCTGGCTTCGCGTGTTGGAACTCGATCCCGGCTACGACTTCACGCGTTTCGGCCACCTTCAGCCGGGCAAGGTGAATTGACCGCCTTTGATTCGCTGGGCGCCCCTTCCAGAGTCCGCGCCGTGGCTCGAGCCGGCCATCTATCCTTGACAAAGGCCCGTCGGTTCGGCTACGTTGCGGCTTTCGCTCCGCTGCTCCTCAGATTGAATCACAGGGGGAAATCTTGCCACGCAAACAACTCGTGACGCTCATCACCGACTTTGGTTCGAACGATTATTACGTCGGAGTGATGAAAGGTGTCATTCTAGGGATCAACCCCGAAGCGGTGATCGTTGACGTTTGCCATCACGTCACTTCCTACGATGTTTTTGACGCGGCCTTCACGCTCGTCCAGAGCTATCGCTACTTTCCGAGTGATACCATCCACCTGGTGATCGTCGATCCGGGCGTCGGCACGGCCCGGCGGCCTTTGCTGGCACGCACCATTGACCAGAAGTTCATCGCCCCCGACAACGGCGTCCTGTCGCTGGTGTACGAACGCGAGGAGAATATTGAGGTCCGGCACATCACTTCAGAGCATTATTTTCTCAGCCCGATCAGCCAGACGTTTCAGGGGCGGGATATCTTCGCACCCTGCGCGGGATGGCTCAGCAAAGGCGTGGAAGTGGATAAGTTCGGCGAACCGATTACCGATTACGCGAAATTTACTCCTCCCAAAGCGAAGCGCGTGGACGAGCAGCTTGTCAAAGGCGTCGCCTTGCGCGTCGACAAGTTCGGCAACATTGTAACCAACATCTCGCCGGAAGATGTGCCGCAACTCTTTACGGAAAACCCTCTGCCCTTCCGCATCTTGATCAATCAGCAGGAAGTCACCAAACTCAGCTCCACTTTCGCCGCCGGCAAGCCTTCGGAAGTCTTTGCCATCGTCGGCAGCAGCGGCTACATCGAGCTCTGCACGAACCGCGGTTCAGCCGCCAAGACGCTGAATGCCACGCGCGGTATGGAGGTAGGAGTGGTGATCGGGCCGGCCGGCGCTCCCTCCGCCTGAGACCATTCCATTTCTTGACCCGCTAGCAATACTACTGCCCAGGAACGTTTAGCTGACCTTTGATTTTGGCGGCGCGCTGGGGGTCGCCGGCGCAGCGGGCAATTTTTCGACGCGAACCCGGCTCACGCGGCGGCCGTCCATCTCGAGGACCGAGTACCGCCTGCCCTCCTGAATGAACGATTCGCCGCCCCGGGGAATGATTCCCAGGCGATCCAGCACAAAGCCGGCCACGGTTTCGTATCCGGACTCGCGAGGCACCTCAATCCCGTGTTCATCGGCGAGAGCGCGAAGGTTGAGCGAACCGTCCAGGACCAGCACGTTCTCACCCTCCTGGTGGATTTCCTTTTCCTCGCGGTCATACTCGTCCTGGATTTCACCCACGATCTGCTCGAGGATGTCCTCCATCGTCGCCATGCCCACGAACGTTCCAAACTCGTCGACGACAAGCGCCATCTGCGAGTGCCGTTCGCGCGCGGCATCGAGCATGGTCCCGAGCGACATGGTTTCGGGCACGATCATGGGCTGGTAGAGAAGCGCGCGGAGATCCAGCGGGGAATCGAGCGGCACGCGCTGCCGCATCCGGTCGAGCGCCACGCGCAGAAGGTCTTTGGT
Organism: Acidobacteriota bacterium; assembly: GCA_016202975.1. Lineage (GTDB taxonomy): Bacteria > Acidobacteriota > Terriglobia > UBA7540 > UBA7540 > JACQNR01. The sequence continues at coordinate 711 of JACQNR010000355.1, read as the reverse complement.
GTTCAGTATCCCGACGATGTGGTCGGGCGAGCCTTCGTAAATGGGCACGCGGGTGTAGCGGTCCTCGACGACGCGCACGAGGAGAAAATTCAGATCGGTCGTCAAAGGAAGACAGGTAATCTTGGGCCGCGGCACCATGATCTCCCGCACGCGGATGTGCTGGAGGTCGATGACGCTGTGGATCATCTCCTCCTGCTCTTCTCCGAGGAGGCCGCGCTTGCGGATGCCCGCGACGATCAGCTTGACCTCTTCGGGCGTGTGAGACTCGCCGTGGCCGACCGAGGCCTCAACACCTACCAGGCGCGCCACTGCGTTCGACAAACGGTCCATGAAGGCCACAGGGTAGTGTGCCAGGCGCATGTAGACGGTGAGGGGCCACGCCACCCCGAGCGAGACGCTTTCCGAGCGTTCGTAGCCAATCGTCTTGGGCGCGAGCTCGCCCAGCACCATCAGCAGGCCAGTGATCAGAACAAAAGCAATGCTGGTGGCGAGAACATGAGATGCCGCTCCGACGAATCCTCCCAGTCGTGCCTCAAGTAAGGTCCGGAAGTAATCGGCCAGAACGCCTTCACCCATCCACCCCAGCAGGAGGCTGGCGACGGAGATGCCGAGTTGCAGGCCGGAAAACAACAAGCTGGGGTTCGCCAACAATTTATGGACCAGCGCGGCGCGGCTATCGCCTTCACTGACCAGTTGCTGGAGGCGGCTGCG
>JACQNR010000044.1 GCA_016202975.1 Acidobacteriota bacterium | reverse complement strand
GCCTTGCACGCTCTTGATTTCCCCGGTGGGAATCAGTGTGGAATCAACCGGAGTCGTGTTGTCCGCGTTGATCATGATTTCGTGGTCGAGGACGTCGCGCACGCCGGGCCCGGCCAGATTGAAATAGGTATGGTTGGTCAGATTGACCGGCGTCGCCTTATCGGTGGTGGCGTGATAATCCAGAATCAGCTCATTCTTGTCGTTGAGCGTATAGGTCACCTGAGTCTTGAGAGTTCCGGGGTACCCTTCCTCGCCGTCTGGACTGGTGTAGTTGAATACGACGCCCACTCCTTCCGGCTTGTCGAACGACTCGGCCTGCCACACCACTTTGTCGAAGCCCTTCAGTCCGCCGTGCAAGGCGTTGGGGCCGTTGTTCGCAGCAAGCTTGTATTCCTTACCGTCGAGCTTAAACCGGGCTTTGCCGATGCGGTTCCCGTAGCGCCCAATCAGCGCCCCGAAATAGGGGTTTGCGGCGAGATAAGGTTCAAGCGAGTCAAATCCCAGGGTCACGTCGTCGAATTTGCCGTTTCGGTCCGGGGTCTTGATGGAAACGATGATGCCACCCAGGGTCATGGCGCGAACTTCCATTCCCTTGGCGTTCGAGAAGGTATAAAGGTCGACGGCCTGACCTTCATGCGTCTTGCCAAAAGCTTCTTCTTTGATCACGTGATTGCTCCGCAGTGGAGGAGGTGGAATCTGGGTCTCGTTGCAGCCCATCTGAAATGCCAGTGCAAACAACAGAAAGAAAGAAATCGTTCGATGGCTCATGCTCTCAAACCGCCAATTGAATTTTTGGGCATTCTTGCCGCCAGTGCAGCACCGAAAACGTATACCGCTTCTGCCGCGTTTCGGCAAGGGGTGTCCGAACGTGGCGGCGTGGTCATCCCGTACCAACCGCACCCATAGCAACCTGCGCCTGTCGGCTGACGGATGCGCGCCACTTGCCGAAATTCTTGTTACAATGGTGACAGTCGCAGGGTTTAATCAAAGGAGGCCCGCCATGTGACAGACAGCACTTTGCCTGGCAGGAACAATCCTTGTCTGCGCAGCAGCTGTCGCGCAGCGTCGCCCGCTGGGCGAGACAGTGACCGAGCCCGAGATTGCGGTTCAGGGTCCGCGCGTTAAGGACGAGCCGCTCAGCGTACCCCAGCCGAAGCGCGACCGGGCAGCCGAAGTAGCCGCGCTCAAGCGCGACGCCGTGACCCTCGCAGAACTGGCCCAGACCGTCCCGCAGGGTATCGAGCAGGCACAGAAGGGGGTCCGGCCCAAGGGCCTGCTCGAAAACCTCAAACTTATCGAAAAGCTCTCGCGGCACCTCCGCCACGAACTTTCACAGTGACCTGGGAGAGGGTTGGGTGCTACGGCATGATCTTCATGCCCCGGGGTCTGGGGATTTCGTGTGGCCCAGGAGCCCACGGCAATCAAGGCTTGCCGTGGCCCCCAGGCCTGCGCCGCTGGGAGGAGATCAAAGTCAACTACGTTTGAGATCGCCGGCCCTGGACCTTAACCCTCACCGAGCCAGGCAAGGCAGGCAACCAAAGCGTGCTTACTCGACTATGAAATGCAACCTCACGTCGTTAACTTTCTTACTGCACCTGCAATCCAACTTTGTGTTTCCTTACTGCGCAGGTGAGCTGAGTCGTTCTAGAATTGGAGCCATGCGGAACCGGCGAAAAGCCAGGGTTCAAGCCCGCTCCGCCCCCGGTTTGTCGGATCAAGGCTTCATCCGGGTTAAAACCCTCCTAGCGCTACTTCTCCTAGGAGTCGCGGGACTTGTCATTTACAGGGTTGCGCCTCCGTATTTGGTCAATGGGCAGCTTGCCGACAAAATTCGGACTGAAGCCCGTTTCGCGCAAACACACGAAAAAACTCCGCAACAGGTGCGCGCGGCCATTCTTCGCGAAGCCCTGCAGCTTGATATTCCTCTCCAGGCGGACAACATCCACATCGAGATGAACGCTTCCGGCACACATATTACCGCCGATTACTCCGTGACCGTGAACCTCTACTATCGCCAGGTTGGTTGGGAATTCCACATAGACTCCCGCCGGTAAACAGCCTCCCAGGTGTCTGCATTCCCGCACCGTCGGAACAGATTCTCTCATGGCGATGTATCAAGGACGGCACCCACATGGTGGAAGCCATCTTTTCAATTGCGCTCTTGAACTTGGGACGCGTTCAGAGCATGATAGTCCATCGCACCTGTTGACCTTATACGGCTGCGGCCGGGGGCTGTGACGGAAGGAACTGAACCATGACCCAAAGGAAGGACCCCTGCGGCCTTCGAGCTGTGCCGGCCACACGGTTCGCGTTGCTTTCGGTGGGCGCAGTATTCGCCCAGGACGTCGCCAAGTGGCAGGCCAACGTGCAACAGGTAGCCAGCGCGCGACAGAACGGGCAACTTGAGGAAGCCGGGGCGCACTCGGAGCGGGCTGTGAAGTTCTCCGGGCAGGCAGGGACCGATCCTTCTGGAATCAGCGCGCTCGCAGAAGGTGGCCAGGTCTATAGTTGGGGATCGAACCTGAACAGGCTGCTCGGCTTCCCCTCGCCCTCTCTGTCTTCTTTCCCAGTGGCGTTATCTCGAGTGACCATCGATGTCGCACTCACCGCCGGCTATGCGCACCACTACTGCTCGATAACCCGGGGAGGCTATGATGAGGAAATGCTTACTGATCTTCGCGGCCTGGGCGTTCTCGCTCGGCGCGCTGACGGCGGCGCCCGACCCAAACCAGAAGGAATGGATTCAACTCTTCAACGGAAAAGATCTTTCCGACTGGGCGGTGAAGATCATGGGCTACGATCTGGACGATAATTTTGGAAACACCTTTCGCGTGGAGAACAGCGTCATTAAGGTGTCGTACGATCACTACGACGAATTCAAGGGCCGTTTCGGCCACATGTTTTACCGCAAGAACTTTTCCTATTATATTGTAGCGGTCGAATACCGTTTTGAGGGCAAGCAGGCCCCGGGTGGCCCTGACTGGGCATTCAAGAACAGCGGGATCATGATTCACTGCCAATCTCCGGAAAGCATGCAGAAAGACCAGAACTTCCCTATCTCCATTGAAGTCCAGTTGCTGGGAGGGCGCGAGACGGGCGAACGTCCTACGGCGAACCTCTGCACTCCCGGGACTCATGTGGTCCGCGACGGGGCTCTTTTCACCACGCATTGCCTCAATTCCACCTCTAAGACCTATCGCGGCGATGAGTGGGTTCGCGCAGGGGCTATCGTCCTGGGGGATTCCGTTATCCAACACATTGTCGATGGCGAGACGGTCCTGAGCTACGAAATGCCGCAAATCGGCGGAGGCGCGGTGAATCACTACAACCCGTGGGCGATGGAAGACGGCAAACTGCTCACCGGGGGATACATCGCGTTACAGAGCGAGAGCCATCCTATCGAGTTTCGCAAGGTGGAATTACTGAACCTTGCTGGCTGCATGGATGAAAAGGCAAGAAACTACAAGTCGTATTATGTGAAAGCAGAGAACGCATCCTGCCAGTACTGACTCCGACAGGGCGGAGTCGTTTGCACAAGCGCCGATGAGAATATGTAACAGGGCCTTCCGCACCATAGGTCTCCTTCCCATGTTGGCCGTGGCGGCCTCCGCCCAAAATCCTGCCTTTGACCAATTCGAAACGAAAGTCCGGCCCATTCTTGCTGAGCGTTGTTACATGTGCCACAGCGCATCGGCACCCAGCCCACAGGGCGGGTTGATGCTCGATTCGGTTCAGGGCATCCGGCGGGGCGGGAACTCTGGCCCTGTAGTCAACACGCAGGATCCGGAACGTAGCCTGATCTTGCGCGCCCTCCGCTACACCGACAAGAATCTGAAAATGCCGCCCGGGGAGCCGCTTTCCCCTGAGGAGCTGGGGCAAATCGAGGCCTGGGTTCGAAGCGGCGCGGCGATGCCGGAGCCCCACACGGGAGAAGCTCCGTCCAAGAAGACTTCCTCCCTCTGGTCCCTCCAGATGCCCCGTACTGTAAAATTGCCGGAGGTCGCGCGCCTCGGCTGGATTACAAATGATATCGACCGTTTCATCCTGCAGCGGCTCGAAGAAAAGGGGCTTTCGCCGTCACCCGAGGCAGACCGTCGAACGCTTATCCGCCGGGCATATTACGACCTTATCGGCTTGCCCCCTCCGGCGGACGAAATCGCGGCATTTGTCGAGGACCATTCACCCAACGCCTACGAGGCCCTCATTGATCGTCTCCTCGCCTCGCCGCATTATGGCGAGCGCTGGGGACGGCACTGGCTCGACGTGGCGCGCTATGCAGATTCCGCGAGCGACCCTGTCAACGCCGGGCAACGTTACGCCTGGTCCTACACATACCGTGACTGGGTCATCCAGTCTCTCAATAGCGATCTCCCCTACGACAAATTCCTTCTCTACCAGCTGGCGGCGGATCGCATTCCCCAGGTGGAACCCCGCCACCTCGCGGCGCTGGGGTTTCTGAGCCTCGGCCGCCAGGTCGTGAATAATTTTCACGAAGGTGTTGACGACCGTATTGATGCCGTCTCGCGTGGCATGCTGGGTTTGACCGTATCCTGCGCGCGCTGCCACGACCATAAATACGACCCCATACTGACGCGGGATTATTATTCCTTCTACGGAATCTTTGCCAATATCCGCGAGCCCGCAGAGCTTCCCTTATTGAAAGCCCATTGGACGCCCTCCGCTAAGGACACGCTTTACCTGGGCCGGTTGCAGCGAATTCAGGATGAGGACCGCGCCTACCGCGCGCGCCGGCACGCGGAAAGACTTGCATTCTTCAAATCGCAGACCGCGGAGTACCTCCTCGCAGCGCGGGATTCCGAGCACCTCACGAACGCGGAAGTGGAAGAACTGGTTCGCGTGCGCCAGCTCAATCTTTACATCCTCAACCGGTGGCGCGAGTATTTGGGGAAATCGAAAACGACGCAGGAGCCGGTATTCCTCCCGTGGCACCGCGCTTCCGCGCTCGCGGATTTCGCAGCCCAGTGGCCGTCAGCCCTCTCATCCCAGACCGGAGTCAATCCTTTGGTCTCGGCCGAGCTCAAAGGTCATGCCGCCTCGTCGCTGCAAGACCTCGCCGGAGTCTATGCCGGGTTGCTGCAGCGTTACGATCGCCCCCAACCCTATATTCAAGTTACCGAAGAACAACTCCGCGCCGTCATGCGGGGCCCTCAATCGCCCACCGACGTCCCGGTTGAGGACTTTGAGATGATCTACTCGGAGGGCGACAGCAACAACACTAGGTCGATTCATAGCCGGTACGTCGCAATGCGCGCTATGTATGCGTATGACGGGGGCGCACCGCGCGCCATGGCGGTCGAAGACCTGCCCCGCCCGAAACCCGCACACGTGTTTATTCGTGGGAACCCCAACAATCCGGGAGCCGAAACTCCACCGCGATTCCTTTCGTGCCTGACGGGCCCGGACAGCCGGCCCTTTCGCGATGGGAGCGGCCGGCTGGACCTCGCCCTGGCCATCATCGATCCGGCCAACCCCCTCACGGCGCGCGTGATGGTCAACCGCGTGTGGATGCATCATTTCGGCTCGGCGCTGGTTCGAACCCCCAGCGATTTTGGAGTTCGAGGTGAACCGCCGACCCATCCCGAGCTGCTCGATTTCCTGGCCTTGAAATTCATGGAGTCCGGATGGTCTCTCAAGAAGCTGCACCGGATGATCGTCCTTTCCGCCACCTACCGGCAGGCAAGCTTCGACAACGAAGCCGGTCGAAAAACCGATCCCGAAAACCTCCTGCTTTGGCGAATGAACCGGCAGCGACTGGACGTCGAATCACTTCGTGATTCCATGCTTGCGGCATCGGGCAGGCTCAATCTCCGCATGGGTGGAATTCCGTTCGCGCTGACCGCTCAGCCTTCTGTTCCGCGCCGGACGGTGTACGGCTTCATCGAGCGCGGCCGCATTCCCGGCCTCCTCACCGCGTTCGACTTTGCGTCGCCCGACCAGCACACACCCATGCGCCTCGCCACCACAGTGCCGCAACAGGCGCTGTTTTTCCTGAATAGCCCCTTTGTTCTCGAGCAAGCCGTCGCGCTAGCCAAGCGCTCTGAGGTGCCGCAAACCTCCGACGCTGCGGAACGCATCCGGCGCCTCTATCGCTTCGTTTTTGGCCGCGATCCGGAGATTTCGGAAGTCGCAGCAGGCCTTCGGTACGTCGAGTCCGCCGCAAAAGACGAAGCACCGCCCGCGCCGCTTCCGGAAAGGATGTGGCGGTTCGGCACAGGTCGATTCAACGCTACGACGGGAATAGTCACCTCGTTTGCAGATTTTCCGGTTTTTGCCGCCGAGGCATGGCAGGGCGGCTCCGTACTTCCCGCTTCGGACAGCGGAAAAGCCGTGCTGCGCGCCGTGGGAGGCGAGCCGGGCGACCTCCGGACACAGTCCGTCATCCGACGATGGGTCAGCCCCGTGGCCGGAACCATTGCAATTGAGGGAACCTTCCGGCACAATCAAGGCGCAGTGCCTGCCGGCGACGGGGTGCGCGGCAGGATCGTTTCCAGTCGCAGCGGGGAGCTCGCGTCGTGGTCATTGAACGGCTCCTCGGCGGAGACGCGGCTTTCCGGCATCAAAGTGGAAAAGGGCGACACAATCGACTTTATCGTGGAATCCCGCTCGGACGCGGAAAATGACGGATTTGTATGGTCGCCCATCATCAAGTCGGACGAAACGGTGTGGGACGCGAAGAATGATTTTTGGGGGCCTGCACCTCTGCCCGTAGGCCCGTGGGCGCGATATGCCCAGGTTCTGCTTGAGACCAGCGAGTTTGCGTTCGTAGACTAAGGCATTCTTCCATGAAGAATAACGGACTGAAATCGAAACAGAATCTCTTCACGACGCGGCGCGACATGCTCTGTCGTTGCGGCATGGGCTTGGGCGCCGTCGCACTGACATCGATCCTGGGCGAAACGGGCTGGCTTTCCGCCGCCCCCGTTGGAGCCACGACCAATCCCCTTGCCCCCAAGAACCCGCCGTTTCCCGCCAAGGCTAAACGGGTTTTGCACCTGTTCATGAACGGCGGAGCGTCGCACGTCGACACGTTCGATCCCAAGCCGTCACTCCAGAAATACGCCGGCAAACCTCTGCCCTTTACGCTCAAGACCGAACGCCGGACCGGAGCCGCGTTCCCATCGCCGTTCGAATTCAAGCCCTACGGAAAGAGCGGTATCGAAGTGAGTGAGATTTTTTCGCACGTCGGCGAATGCGTCGATGACCTCTGCATCATCCGTTCGATGCAAACGGATATTCCCAATCACGAACCCTCTCTGATGATGATGAACTGCGGCGAAGTCCGCCAGGTGCGTCCCAGCTTCGGTTCGTGGGTCACGTATGGTCTCGGCTCCGAGAACCAGAATCTGCCCGGATTCATCAGCCTTTGCCCCGATGGCCTGCCGACTGAAGGAAACCGAAACTGGCGCGCGGCGTTTCTTCCCGGCGCTTACCAGGCGACCTACATCGACACGCGGGAAACGCAGATCGAAAAGCTCATCGAAAACATCCGCAACGGCTCGACGTCCACCAAGGAGCAGCGGCGACAGCTCGACCTGCTCTCTGAGTTGAATCAGTCCTACCAGGATAAGCGGCAGAACGACGCGCTTCTCGAAGCCCGCGTGCAATCCTTCGAGCTCGCCTATCGCATGCAAATGGAGGCAACCGACGCCTTTGACGTTTCCCAGGAGCCGGAGCAGATTCGCAGGATGTATGGGGAGGGCGTGCAGGCGCGCCAGATGATGATCGCACGACGTTTGCTCGAGCGCGGCGTGCGTTTCGTCCAGGTATGGCACGGGGCCGGACAGCCTTGGGACAGTCACGACGACATCAAGACCAATCATCGCCGACTGGCACTCGAATGCGACCAGCCCATCGCGGCTCTCCTCAAGGACCTGAAACAGCGAGGAATGCTGGAGGATACCTTAATACTCTGGGGGGGCGAGTTCGGTCGGACGCCCACCGTTGAGCTGCCCGATCTCGGAGCCAACTCCGGGATGAGCAACGGGCGCGACCACAACCCCTACGGTTTCTCAGTTTGGCTTGCGGGAGCCGGCCTCAAGAAGGGGATCGTCCATGGCTCGACCGATGAATTCGGTTTCGCCGCCGCCGAGAACAAAGTCCACGTGCACGACCTGCACTCCACGCTACTCCACTTGCTGGGCTTCGATCACGAGAAGTTTACCTACCGGTATTCGGGACGCGACTTCCGACTGACGGACGTCCACGGCCGCATCGTGTCGGAAATTCTGGCTTAGGCTTCGGAAAACCATCCGCCGTCAGGACAGTATGAAGCTGGGGAAGCGGGAATTGCATGCCCCGTCGTACGCTTTAGGAGTTAACAGGATGCTGCAAAACTCGCTGTTTGGAACTTCGAATGCTGTTTGATGTGCACGAAGCTTGTACGCCGCGATTTGGGCGGCGAATCTCTCAAAAAGAGGAGAACTTCGTGCGCGGAAAT
>JACQNR010000386.1 GCA_016202975.1 Acidobacteriota bacterium | reverse complement strand
CTCGGCTCGCGCCCCCGGTCGCTCGCTCCGCATGCAGATGCGCCAGGGCCTCCTGCTCGGACTGAGTTTCAACCTCTACCGCTTGAAGCTTCGCTACCTTTTCCTGAGGATGTCAACAGGCCCAACCCATTGCAAAACCCTGTACAAGGGGCTGAATTCGCGATAGTTGTTTTCCCGTGGAGGGGGATGGCGAAAGTGAACAGCGCCAGAGGGAGGGCCGATGGCACGATATGGTCGGTTGCTGACCGACGGCCAGTCGGAAAAGATTCGGCCTTTGCTGCCCAAACCTCCTCGGCACCGCCACGGCGGGCGGCCGCGCGCTGCCGACCGCAAGGTGCTGGAGGGCATCCAGTGGATTCTGCGCAGCGGGGCGCGCTGGCTGGATCCTGCCGGAGCAGTTTCCACATCCCTTGACCTGCTGGCGGCGACTGCGGAACTGGAAAATGCAAGGCGTCTGGCTCAACGTCCGGCGTGCGTTCCTGGGAGAACGCGTTGAAGCAGGCGGAAGCGGGAGTACCCCTGGCTGAGCAGAACCGGTGGGTGGGGATTAGCGAGCAGTCCTTCTAGCTGTATGGACCGCCCCACGTTTTGCAAGAAGAAGCGGGACCATGGCACGAAAGAGCGGTTGCGCACCTCTATCCGGCGTCAGCAGGAACGACTGGTTCGTCGAAGTCAGCAGTTTCGGGACACGCGATAGGGTAGACAGGGTCCCTGTCCCCAGCCCCTGGACCCCGCCAGAGTTAAATAGTTCGCTGGAACACCTCTAGGGGTGTATAGTTCGGGGCTGTTGGGTGCCAAAATGGAGATTCCTGTCAAAATGATAAACCGCCGCAATTTTATCCGGACAGCGACCGCTGGCGTTGGCGCTGCGTGCATCGCTCGGTCCGCAGGCTTCGCTGCGGAGTCAAGCGCTACCCAAGGAGCGGATTCTCTACCTGCAGGTAACACCATAGTTGAGGCTAGAAGGCGATTTCCGTATTTCCAATCGGAGCCCGTGTCTTATCTGCACGTGAAAATGCAGGATACTTTTTGGGTGCCGCGGCAAAAGACTGTGCATGACGTTTCGGTTGAATGGGTCACGAGTCGGCACGATAAGGCGGGCGGATTGGAAATGTTCAAAAAAGACCCGGAACATTATGTGGCTGGGACTCGACGCGGGGAGATGGAACACATCAAGTTCATCGAGGCGATGGCGAACGTGATAGGAGTGCGGCCCGACCCGGCCATAGCCGGCCTAATCGATGCCTGGGCCAAACCCCTGATCGACGGACAAGGTGCCGATGGCTATTTGGGGGAGCATTTCCCATCCGGGCTCAATCACCCACCGCACCGTTGGCAGGCGGTTTGGTGGTCGCACGAGGACTACACCATCGGACACTACCTAGAAGCGGCCATCGCCTACCGAGAGGTAACTGGCAGGGAGGAGATGTATCGCAGCGCTGTGCGCGCGGTAGACAATATGGCAGCGGCGTTGCTTTACAGCAATCATGCCTATACCTCGGGACATCCCGAGATCGAGCAGGCATTGATGCGGCTCTACGGATTGACCGGCAACACAAAATATCTTCGTTTGAGCGGTTTGCTCCTCGGCCAGCGGGGGCATCACGAAGGCCGGCCCAGCTACGGTCGGATGCGACAGGACGACATTCCGGTGAAGGATCAACGAACGATCGAAGGTCATGCCGTGATGGCGGGTTACCTCTTCAATGGCGTAACCCACTATGTGGGCGCCACAGGCGATGCCGCCTATCGCGAAGCCGCGCTTTCCGTATGGGACGACTTCGTCAACCGCAAGATGTATCTGCACGGCGCCGGCGGAAACAAGAGCGCCAAAAACGAGGGATACCGCAAAGACCCTTACTGCATCCTTCCAGAGGACACATACGGTGAAAGCTGCAGCGTGTTCGCCAATTTCCAGTGGGCGCACAGTCTCTTTCGCCTGACCGGCGAGGCTCGGTACATCGATACGGCCGAACGCATGCTCTACAACGCCTTTTACGCCTCGCTTTCTCTCAAGGGGGACAGCTCCTTTTATTGCAACGTAGCTCAAACCGACGTGCCCACGCCGCGCTCTCCACAACAAGCGACCGGGTGTTGTCCGCCGAATATCGTCAAGCTGTTTAACAAGGTCGGCGGTTTCTTCTATTCCACCGACCAAGACGGCGTCTATGTGAAACACTACGGCGCTTCTGAGGCGACCATTCCTTGGGGCGGCGGTGTAAAGCTGACCCAACGGACGGGATACCCTTGGGACGGCACGATCACTGTGCTGGTAGAGTCGAACAATCCCCAGTCCTTCACGCTGCGGCTGCGTGTGCCCGCCTGGGCTAAATCGCACGCGCTGTCCGTAAACGGACAGGCCATTGACACCACCCCGCAAAAGGGTTGGCTGGCCGTTCACCGTCATTGGAAAGCCGGAGACCAGGTCGAGCTGAGTTTGCCGATGGAAATCGAGCGGGTCACGATGCCGCCGCAATTCAAGGAGTACGAGAATCGCGCGGCCCTTCAGCGCGGGCCGATCGTCTATTGCCTGGAACAGCAGGACCTCGAGGTCGATTCTACTCAAACGAATAACGCTATTTCGGCGTTCACCGGTCTAGCTGCTCTCTACATTCCGGAAGGCGCCAAGTTTAAGGCAGAACACCGGCCCGACTTCCTGGGCGGAGTTACAGTCTTGCGGGGAGAGGTTCGGCAGCTCAATCGGGAAGACGACGGCGAAAAGGCTGTATCCGCGACGTTTGTTCCCTATGGCGTCTGGGATAACCGGACGCCGGGAGAAATGCGCATCTGGCTGGGGGCCAGAAAAGTGCCGCTAGTCGAACTGCTTCTGCCTGAGCAGGCTCTGGGCGAAAGCTGTGTCGGATAACGGATACCGCATGGATGTTTGGGTCGCGCGGCGGCACGCCAGCGGAAGCTAATCATGGGTGGGTGTGTGCGCCAAAGATCAGCACTGCAGTCGCTCCCGTCTTGGACTCTTCTCGTTAAAGGCATCCGATGATGATTATTTGAGGAAAAGGTCATGAAATTATTCATTCTGATTGGAGTGGCTGTATTCATGGTACACACGCCTATCGTCGACGCGGCGGATGCGCCGGTCAATATCATCAAAGATACCGACATAGGTAATGACACCGATGATGCGATGGCTCTGGCAATATTGCACGCCTTTCAAAGTCGACATGAGGCGAATATTCTAGCTGTGACGGTATCATATGACAATAAGTGGGCGGCGCCTTTCGCGGACATAATCAATATTTCTTATGGTCGCCCAGACGTTCCGATCGGGGTCGTGCGACCAGGCTCGATGCCGATGACTCCTGAAAACCTGGGGATCTTAATACCAAAGGATTTGCTGAAAGTATTGGTCGAACGGCGGACAGCCGCTGGTTACTTTGTGTACCCGCATAACATTACAGATGGAAGGCGGGCACCAGATGCCATATCTCTACTTCGGATGACCCTTGCAGGACAGCAAGATGAAGGCGTCGTTATGGTTCAAATCGGGCCCAGCACCAATCTCGCCAGGTTGCTTGCTACAGACTCCGACACTACAAGCCCGCTGGATGGCCGCGCGCTGGTTCGACGGAAAGTTCGGTTCCTATCGGTCATGGCCGGCAGCTTTACCGATATCCAATACGATGGGAGAACCTATCCCAAGGGACATCCTGAATACAATCTCCAGATGGACGTGCATTCGGCGCAAAGAGTCTTCAGCGACTGGCCGACACCTATTGTTGTCACCGACTGCGCGTCTGCGCCGCCCCGCTCGGCAGCGAGCGTAGAACGAGATTTTGCCTATGTCGCAACCCATCCCATACTCGAAGACCTGCACTTGTATACGTGGACGCACCATGCGACAGCAGGATGGCCGGAGGATGTCACGTTGAAATGGCCGCGCAGCGTTGGCTTTTGCGACGAAAATGCGGTGCTTTATGCCGTGCGACCGGACGAGGGTTATTTTTCATTGTCACAGCCGGGAAACATCACGGTACTGCCAGACGGTGGCTCCCGCTTTGAGGAGTCTAAGACAGGCCATGAGCGCCTTCTTACTTTGACGGATGGGCAAAAGCAAAGAGCAGGAGAGGCTATGGCGTTGCTGAGAAGTCAACCACCCTCCACAAAAGGGAGGCTCTGAGCCAGCCATTGATTCCTGCATAAGTAATGCCCAAACTCAGGCGCAAAGAAAGCGGGCGCAGGCGGCGGAAAAAGCGGAACATCGGCTCGTTGCACTGCAACGAGCGGGCGTGGCCATGAGTCAGGGCGGTCAATTCGGCGATTTCGAAAGTCGGCCGCTTGGCGAGGCGGTTCATTTTCAAATAGTGCCAAGCGTATTCGACCGGCTTGAGTTCGGGCGCGTAGGCGGGCAGGAAGAAAAGATAGAGGGGATCGACACCGTCAACGAATTGCTTCGTACGCTGGGCGCGGTGGGTGTTGAGGAGATCCCAGGGCAGCGCGCACGGCCCTTTCAGTTCATGGTTCAGATGGCGGAGAAAACCGATGACTTGCAGGGCGCCGATCTCGGCCTTGGGATGCCGGCGAAAGGAAAGCCTACCCGATCTCGGCGGGGGGG
>JACQNR010000368.1 GCA_016202975.1 Acidobacteriota bacterium | reverse complement strand
GGGACGACATGGGATCCCGTTTTCGAGGAATTCGGCGCCCTGCCCTTTATTTTCGGCACGGTGGTAACGTCGGCAGTGGGTATGGTGGTGGCGATCCCCCTGGGGGTGGGTGCTGCTATTTTCCTGGCCGAGCTCGCTCCCCCGCGCATTTCTGACTATTTAGCCTTCCTCATTGAATTGCTTGCCGCGGTCCCCAGTGTCATTTACGGGTTGCTGGCGATTTTCACGCTTATTCCGCTCCTGCGGACTGTAATTCAACCCTTCCTGGCGGCACACTTCGGTTTCATCCCCCTTTTTCGGGGACCGGCTTACGGCGTGGGATTGCTGGCCGCGGGACTGATTCTAGCCATCATGATTGTGCCTTTCATTATTTCCGTTTCGCGGGAAGTCCTGCTGTCGGTGCCGGTGGAGCAGAGGGAGGCGGCCTTGGCACTGGGAGCCACCAAGTGGGAATCCACCTGGAAGGTGGTTGTGCCTTACGCGCGCACGGGCATCCTGGGCTCAATCTTTCTGGCCATGGCGCGAGCTCTCGGCGAAACCATGGCCGTCACCATGGTGATCGGCAACGACCCGAAGATCTCATCCTCGCTGTTCGCGCCCGGCTATACCATCGCCGCGGTCATCGCCAATGAGTTTACCGAAGCGACCAGCGACCTTTACGTTCACGCTTTGATTGAGCTCGGCCTGGTGCTTTTCATCCTGACGATCATCCTGAATGGGCTGGCCCGCCTGTTGATTCTGGCGACCCAGCGCAAGGGGACTGCGCACCCATGAACTTGAGGACCGTCTGGAGAAATGCTGTCAACGCCGTCATGCTCAGCTTGACGGGGCTCTGCACGCTGGTGGCGGTTTCGGTGCTCTTCCTCATTCTGGGGTATTTGCTCTGGAACGGCGCAGGCTCGGTCAATTGGGCTTTCTTCACCCAATTACCTAAACCCGTGGGCGAAAAGGGCGGAGGCATGGCCAACGCTATCGTGGGGAGCGGGAAGTTATTACTCATCGCTTGCTTGACAGGCGTGCCTATTGGGTTTATGGGCGGCGTGTATCTGTCGGAATTCGGCGGCAAGACCTTCTCATTTATGGTCCGGTACATGACGGACCTTCTGAACGGCGTGCCTTCGATCGTCATGGGGATATTTGCCTATACGATGGTTGTCCTTCCCATGAAGCACTTCTCGGCTCTGGCCGGAGGGCTGGCTCTCGGCGTCATGATGATTCCCATCGCAGTGCGCAGTACAGAGGAGTTTCTCGGCACGGTCCCGATGTCGTTGCGAGAGGGGGCCCTGGCCTTGGGTGCAACAAGGTGGAGAGCCATCGCAACGGTGGTGGTTCCGGCCGCGATTCGCGGTATCCTCACCGGAGTCATCCTCGATATTGCGCGCGTGGCGGGAGAGACGGCGCCGCTCCTATTCACAGCCTTCAATAACCGGTTCTGGAGCTCCGGTTTCGATCAGCCCACGGCATCGCTTCCGGTCATGATTTACACCTACGCGGTCGCTCCCTATGACGACTGGCACCGGCAGGCTTGGGCGGCTGGGCTGGTCTTGCTCGGTTTGGTGCTTGTTACGAATATAGTGGCGCGGGTAGTTTTGGCTCGTAAAATCTCCATCGCGGCTGGCTAGATTATGGGCGTGACAATGGACCCACTTCTCGAAACTTCGGCGGCGGACAAGGCGCGAGTGGAAAAATTACCCACCACTCCTTCAGCCGGATCCGATGTGAAGCTCCGCGCGATCAATCTGAACTTCTATTACGGCAAGATGCAGGCGCTTTACGATATCTCGCTGGACATCGCCACGAATCGAGTGACCGCATTGATCGGTCCCTCGGGATGCGGAAAGTCCACCTTCCTGCGCACCATGAATCGCATGCACGAGATGGTGCGCCACGCGCGGGCGGAAGGCCAAATTCTGCTCGACAACGAAGACGCTCTCGCCATGGAAGTCTCCGAACTTCGCCGGCGAGTCGGCATGGTGTTTCAAAAATCCAACCCATTCCCCAAATCCATCTTTGACAACGTGGCATACGGGTTGCGGATTAACGGGTTGAGGGGCAAGGGGACTCTCAAGGAAGCCGTCGAACGAAGCCTGGTCCGGGCAGCCTTGTGGGATGAGATCAAGGACAAGCTGAACAAGTCCGCCTATGCGCTTTCCGGAGGCCAGCAGCAGAGATTGTGCATTGCGCGTGCCCTCGCGATCGATCCCGAGGTGCTGCTTTTGGACGAGCCCTGCTCGGCACTGGACCCCATTGCCACGGCGAAGATCGAGGAGCTCCTGTTCGAGCTCAAGAACTCGTGTACCATCGTGATTGTGACGCACAATATGCAGCAAGCCGCCCGCGTGGCAGACTCTACGGGATTCTTCCTACTGGGCAAGCTGATTGAGTTCAACGAGACGGGGATCATTTTCCGGACGCCTGCGAAGAAAGAAACTGAGGATTACATCACCGGGCGCTTTGGGTAGACTCGGCGGCGTAGGACTCGCGAAGCTCCTCGCCGGATGACACGCGGTTGGAGAGGGCGAGAGAGCGGAGGGTGAGTGTTGAAACACTTCGAAGAAGAACTCGAGGAGCTCAAGAACCGGCTGCTGGAAATGGCCGGGCTAGTCGAGTCAGCCGTCTATCGCAGCGTTGCCGCCGTGGTGGAGAAGGACCCCGACCAGGCGCAGCAGGTCCTCAAGAACGAAGCGCGCATCAACCAGATGGAAATCGAGAACGACGAGCTCACGACGCGCCTGCTCGCCACCCAGCAGCCCATGGCCGTCGACATGCGCTTCCTCACTGCCGCCCTCAAGATCAACAGCGACCTGGAGCGCATGGGGGACCTTGCCGTCACCATCGTTGAACGCGCCCTATCGCTGATGCGCGAGCCGGTGATCCGCCCCGAGATCGATATCCCGCAGTTGGCCAAGCTCTCCGAGTCCATGATCCGCAAGAGCCTCGATGCGTTCGTCCGCCGCGACCCGGAAATGGCCCGCTCGGTTCTTCTCGCCGACGACGCCGTGGATAGCCTGCGCGATGCAATTTATGAACAACTCATCGAATTCATGAAGCAGGAGCCGGAAAACGTTCGCCCCGGCGTGAACCTCATGTTTGTGGCGCGCAATCTGGAACGCCTTGCCGACCATGCCACGAATATCGCCGAAGTCGTCCTTTTCCTGGTCCAGGGCGTCGACGTTCGCCATCACGCCGAGGTTCGCGAATAGCCTTACTCCGAAATATGTTGCCCGCCTAGCTGACTTTTGACGTGCAAATCCCTCCCCTCAGATTTATACTTGTTAAACTGGTGGTTGCTCACGGACCAGAAGGTAAACCGCTGCATCTCACGTCTGAGAGCTGGTTCAGCGAGGTTCCCCGAATGTTCCAGGCCTTTTGGTCGACCACGAAGGAGGCCCTATGCTGCGCGTGACATCGCTTTTGGTAATCACCCTCGGATTCTACCTGGCTGGCACAGTTGCGACGCTTCAAGCCATCCAAAAGAGGCAAACTTCAACCGCAATCCCTACGGGGACGAGTATTCAAGTCCGATTGAATACTCCGCTCGATACGGGCGAAGCGCAACCCGGGCAGACATTCACCGGTACGGTTGCCGAGGCAGTTGTGGCCGGTGGAACGACCGTGCTGGCGAAGGGGACGGCGGTAAAAGGGAAGGTCACTGAAGCCGTCAGTTCCGGCCGGCTGAAACGCCCCGCTTCCATCACACTGGTGCTGACCACGGTTTCGAGCCAGCCCTTGAAGATCGATGGCAAATCGCACTTATTGAGAAACGCGGCCTTGATCGGCGGCGGCGCAGCCGCCGGCGCGATCATCGGAGGAGCCACGGGTGGGAAGAAGGGGGCGGCCGTCGGAGCCGCGATTGGCGCCGGCGCAGGCACAGCTACGGCGTACCTGACGGGGAAAAACGAGATCGCCCTGCCAGCAGAAATGGTACTGCCCTTTGTGGCCGGGAGTAGCGCGGCCACCAGTCCGACTTCTCCTTCGGCACGCGCCGGGCGCGACGCGGAGTCCTCGGCCGGTGAGGGTGAGGCGTACCGCAAAGAGAGCTCGCGAGGCAGCGGTGAGCGCGTGGCTGAACAGGTTCAGGCGGTCTTCACAGAGCGTGACCGCCAGGCGATCCGCGGATATTACAGCGGCGGCAAGGGACTGCCACCCGGGCTTGCCAAGCGTGGCGGGAACCTGCCTCCGGGACTCGCCAAGCAACTTCGGAAAAATGGGACGCTTCCGCCGGGGCTCCAGAAGAGAGTCGAACCGTTCCCGGAGGATCTGACTCGTCAGCTTTCGCCACTGCCGTCAGGTTTATCACGAGTGATGGTGGCCGGCAGGGCCATCATCATGGATCACAATCACCAGATTCTTGACCTCATTGTCCTGGTGCAATAGAACGGGCGAACTCAAGGGACCCCCCGTGGCGATCAGTCTCTTTCTGCCTCGGCCAACTCCTTCCGGGGGATTGCATCGAAACCTGAAGGCTCCCCTCAGGGACCGCGCGGGAAGCCACTTTCTCTTTGACGCTTCTGGCCTGTTGATGGTGAAATGAGTATTTGGCAGCGTACAGGCGGTTGCCTGCGAGTTTCATGAGCAATCTGGGGGATGGACGTATGAAGCGGCAAGCCGTTGCGGTATTCCTCGCCGGCCTCTTATGCATCGGAGCCACCCCGCGCCTCCTTGCGCAGCAGCAGGAGCCCGAATCCGAAGAGTGGACGATTCCGGAGGGCACGGAGTTTAAGCTGCAACTCCACACGACGGTCAACTCCAAGACCACGAAGGCCGGGGATCGCGTCATGTCCACGCTGATTGACCCGGTCGCCGTGGAAGACCGCGAAGTGCTCCCCAAAGGGGTGCGCATCGACGGGCACGTCGTGGAAGTGAAAGAAGCCGCCCGCAAGGGGAAGGGCGGTTACATCTACGTTCAATTCGATACCGTCGAGCTCCCCACCGGCGAAAAAGTGGCGATCGTGGGTTCACTCACCGAAATTTTCGCGAGCGAGGGGAACGACCACTCCATGGTGGGCGTCGAAGGTGAGCTCAAGGGGCGTGGCGCTTCGCGAAAGACTCAGTTGGGGATTATCGCCGTGATGACGGGCGCGGGGACCGCGGCCGGCGTCGGCCCCGGCATCGCCGCGGGCGTCGGAAGCATTATCGCCGCCGTCATCCTTCCTCGCGGAAAACAAGCAGCTCTCGAGGCGGGATCGCTCGTCGGAATGCGGCTCGACCGCGACGTCAGCTTCACCTTGCCTGCGAGCGAATAGGCTCTACGACGTCTTCACTCAGAATCTAAATCCAATATAAAAGGACCGGGGAAAGTTGTGCCGCACCGTGCGGGTTGCTGGGGCCGCGCGCAACCGCTCGCATCCAGGTGTAACGCGCGCGATTCTAGAGGGACTGTGCGCGGTGTCAGGCAGCCTTTGCGGTTTTCTGTTTCAGGATTTCAATTGCCTTGCGCAACAGGGAATCATTGGAGGCGCCGAAATTCTCCGGCGCGGCAGGCTCTTCGTCTTCATCGCCAGAAATATCGGGCGTCTGGTCTTCCGTGATGGTCGGCATGACCCCGTTATCCTGAATGGCTTTGCCGTCGGGACCGTAGTATTTGGCCACGGAGAGAAGCAGCGCGGACCCGTCGTCCATGGAAATCAACTTCTGATAAACGCCGATTCCAAAACTCCGCGTGCCCATGACGTCGCCACGTTTGTTGGCGGCCACTGAGGAAGCAACTAATTCTGCGGGCCCGGCGGTCGATTGGTTAATCAGGACCACCAACGGCAGCGTGTTCACCGGGCTGTGCGGTTTGACGGTCAAGTCCTGGCGCGGGAAGCGCTGGCCCTGCAAGTAACCTACCAGCCCTTGATTGATGAAGAGCCCGGCAGTCGCGACGGCTTCCTTCGCCTCTCCTCCCGCGCAATTGCGCAGATCGAGAACAATCTTGTCCGCGCCGCCGCTAGTCAACTCCTTGAGACCTGCGGCCACTTCGTTCGCCTTGCCCTCGTTGAAGAGGGAAACTCGCAGATAGCCGGCTCGCGAATCAACCATCTTGGCGACGACCGGCGGGTCCCCCAGCACGGCGCGCACGATGGGAGTCTTTTGGGGGTCACCCCGCGCCTCTCGTACCAAAGTTAAGTTCACGGTGGTTCCCGGGTCTCCTGCCAGCAGCCGCTGGATCTGCACCACCGAGAGCTCACGTGTGCCGAGGCTTTCGACTCGGTCAATCAGATCACCGACCTTGACGCCCGCTTTTTCAGCCGGGCTGCCGGGCAGAACTGAAACCACCGTCGCAAATCCCATCCGCTTGGCCACGAAGATCCCGACGTCGGCCGGGCCGGGCTCCGGGTTCTTCTGGTAGGCCTTGAATTCTTCCGGCGACATGTAGGTGCTATAGGGGTCGAGCGCTTCGAGCAATCCGCGAATCGCCCCGCCTGTCACCTTCCGGAGGTCCGGCTCGGTCACATAATCGCTCTTGATTCGCGAAACAACTTCGCTGTAAACACCCAAATACTTGTAAGCGGAATCCCTTGAGTCCTCATTCTTCCCGAGAAGCCCGCCGAGGACTGCGTAAAAGATAACTACACAGGACGTGGAAATAAGGGTGATTCGAACACGGTTGCTCATGACTGATTCTGCTCCTTCTTGCGCAGGCGCCCTCTCGTTTTGTATTCAGTATAGCACGATCCCCGGGACCAGGCAGGGGACCAGATGATTAGATGTCGCAAGGATCGCCGTGGTCATCTGCCGGGTGAGTTTTCGCGAGACTGGAGTTCCTTCGGCAAGCGGCGCGCAAGCGTAGAACGTGTCAAGCGCTGGGCATCGACCTGAGACTTCAGTAGCTGGAATTTGCGGCTTGTCCTTTTTCCGAGTTTTTGGTTCAGGAAACGAGATTTGGGCATGACCAATCGCAAAACTGCACCTTGCTGCACCACGGCTCTAAACTCCCTGCTTCGTCGTGGCATCCGAAGGCGCGAGGTAAGTCTCCGACATGCGGTCGTGCCACGTCAGGCTGTCGTTGTCAAAGAGCGCCCAGACGAATCCCAGGAGCATGGCGCTGGCCGAAACCAGACACCCGAAGGCTCTCCAGAAGGACTGGCGCAACGTCGGCGGGCCGCCCGATATATTTCGCACTTCAATGCCCATCCAGAGCAGGCCAGGCGTGGTGGCAATGATGGCCGTGAAGGCACCGAAATAGACCAGAACTAGGAACACCGCCACGAAGGCGACCACGAGCAGGGTAAGCGGGTGAGATGAAATATGTCCCCCCGCTCGCCAAAAAATCAGGGTGAAAACTCCCGCCGAAAACACCAAAACGGCGGCATCGATCATGCCGCCTGCCATTCGCCGGGGCATGGGCGCAAGAAGAATCTCAAACGTGACAGGTCCTGACTCCGCCGCAGAGTGGCTTGGGGCGTGATCAAGAACAAATTCGACCGGTCGGACGTCTTGTGGTGGGAATGGGTCATGGTGTTCCTGCAAAGGACCAGAAACGGGCTGGTCAGCGATTTCCATGGGACCGGTTTCGACATGCTCTACCGAAGTCGGTGACGATCTCGGGAGCTCGATATCGATTTCGGGTGCGATGAGGGTGGGCCTTTCCGGTGGCGTGCTGACTTGGGGCGGGGCTGCCTCAGACGGGGGCTCCTCAAAGTCAAACTCCAAGTTCCGATTCGAGTCGGAAACTCCCCTCGTTCGCGCGCGCCGCCGCCGGAAGGTCTCGACGCGCTGGTCGAGCTCGGCTTTCCAATCAGGCGGCGTTCCAACCGGGTCAGGCGCGGGATCGGGAAGCCTCAATCCGGCCCTCACCTCAGGCACAGTATGGATGGGGGACTCGACCAAAGGGCGGGCGTGCGCGGCCGCGGGTTCGAGTGGCGGCGATGGCTCCGCCTCCGAAGCAATGATCTCGGCTTCCGGAGCATCCTCGACGGAGGAAGTGCTCAGGAATCCACTCAGTTCCTCCTCGTCGTCACCAATCCCGAAGGGGTGGCCGCACTTTTTGCAGCGCTCGGTTTCGAGAAAACTGTCAAACCCGCAGCTTGGGCATTTCACCGGTGGGCTCTGAACCTCCAGGCGGCTTTAGGCCAACCTACAACCATCTTAACAAATCCGTCCCGGCTGGCGAAAGTGCTTTCGAGTAGAATGGACGCTTACTGCGCCTATGGCCTCTTCCGGATCATTCTCCCGACGATCCACCGCACCTCGGCGAGTCATGCCCATTCTTGTCCTCGTGTTTCTCGCCGCGCAGAAGCCCGGAGAAGCCCAACAGGTGGAGATTCCGCCCGAACTGCGCGACCTGCAAACGACCGTGGGCGTTCGTGCCGCTTCGCAGGAAAAGAATGGAACAACCTACATCCTGCGCGGGCAAGTGGAAGTCGTCTTCCGTGACATGAAGCTGACGGCAGACGAAGCGAGCTTCGATGAAACCAGCGGCGATGTGCGAGCAAAGGGGCAAGTTACTTTTTCCGATGCGACCAGCCGTCTCGATGCAGACGAAGCCTACTATAACGTTAAGGCGGGTACGGGCTGGTTTACCAATGGCCGCGGATCGCTGAAGGCAAAGATTACGCCGCGCCGCAGGATGCTCGTCACCGAAAACCCTTTTTATATTAGCGCGGCGCGCGTCGAGCGGCGCAGTGAAACCCTTTTCGTTGCCGATCGTGCCCGGATGACTACTTGTGAATGCGAAAAAACCGGCTGGACGATCAGTGCCCGGCGCGCCCGTATCGAAGTTGGGGACAAAGTATCGACGCAAGGGGCCGTTTTCCGCCTGCTGCGCGTCCCGCTTCTCTACGTGCCGGTCACAGTCAACTCCATCGCGCCCCGGCCTCGAAAGACGGGATTCCTGCTGCCCCACATAGGGAATTCCTCCCAGAAGGGGTTCATCCTGGGCGCGGGGTTTTATTGGGCGATCAATCCCAGCGCTGACCTGCGAGTGGGCCTTGAGAATTACAGTATCCGGGGTGTGGCCCGGAACGGGCAATTCCGCGCGCAGCCGACCACGACAAGCGAAATCTCGGCTGAGTATGCCGGCGTCAACGACAAGGGGAGCGGACCCAACCGGGAGACTCGTGCCCCCGGCCAGAGCGTGCGCGCGACCGGGGAGGCGCAGGACATCGGTTACGGCTTTCGGGGTGTCGTAGATGTGGATTACATTACTTCGCTGGCCTACCGGGAGACCTGGTCTGGAAACTTTACCGAGGCTGTCTCCGCCGAAGCCCGCCAGACGGGCTTCGTCACAAGAGATTCTGGCCCGTACAGCCTCAACCTTTTTGTTTCTCGCTACCAGAACTTTCTTACCGCCGAACAGAGGCCGGGGAATTCCGTCATCATTCGCGAAACCCCCAGCCTGTCCTTTTCGGGACTGGATCAGCAAGTGGGCAAGTCGCCCCTGTTCTTCGCATTTGACTTCTCCGCCACTGGAGTGGGGAGGACCGAACCGAACCTCCCCATCGCCCGTCTCGCCGAGCGAATCGATTTCCATCCCGAGGCGGTGCTGCGCACCAAACCCATGTGGGGTTTTCACATCACCCCCACCGCCGCTGTGCGGGCCACGCACTATGGGACCAGCCTCGCGCAGGGCGGCGGCTCGCTGGCCCGGTTGCTCGGCGAATTCTCCGTGGACATCCGGCCGCCTTCGTTTGAAAAGGTCTTGCGCCAGCCGCACTGGGGACAGCGGCTTAAGCATGTGGTCGAAGCCGACGTCCAATACCGGCTCGTCCGGGCGCACGATCCGGAAAGCTTGCTCGACGTAGTCCGCTACGACGAAACGGACATCCTGGCTGAAACGAATGAGCTCGAGTTTTCCGTGACCAACTCCCTGCTCATGCGCAAGGATGTGCCCGACGCGCAAGGCGAAAAACCGCAAGCCCGCGCGCTCGTCTCCTGGCGAGTTTCGCAGAAATACTATTTTGACCCCACCTTCGGCGGAGCGCTCGACCCAGGCCGGCGCAGGGTGTTTGAGCCGACGATTTCGCTTACCGGATTCAGCTTCGCCCAGGGGCGGCGACTTTCCCCGCTAGTGTCCGTGCTCAAGATTTCGCCCAATTCAAACTACGATACGGAACTGCGCGCCGACTTCAGCCCCTATGGAGGCATTCTGAACGCGGGCATCACGTCACACGTCCGCAGCGGCCCGGTCGGCCTTTCACTCACGGACTTTTTTATCAATCGCACCGCCGGCCTTTCGACGCCCGTGCTGCCCTCGGGACCTGTCTCGCAACTTCCTTCATTTCACCTTCTGCGCGCCGTGGCCACCTTTGGCGAAGTCAACCGCAAGGGCCTGAGCGGAGCCTTTGGCATGGACTTCAATTTCACTCAGCGCGTGGCGCACCAGGCCGTCAGCCAAGTCAGCTATAATCTCGGGTGCTTCGCGGTAGACTTCGAGTTCCGCCGCTTCGCCCTCGGTGACGTACGGCGCGAGAACCAATTCCGGGTCGCGGTCTCGCTGGCCAATATCGGCACTTTTGGAAATTTGAAGCCGAGAGAAAAGTTGTACTGACCGCCCTTGGTAGTTGTATCAAGGGGGGAATTAAAGTAATTTGAATCCGATTTCTCGGCCGCCCCGAGAACAAGGGACAACGGTCCAAGGTCCAAGGACTAGCCCATGTCATTCCCAACTCACCGCCCCCGCCGATTGCGACGCACGGAGGCCATTCGTTCGCTGGTGCGTGAAACGCGGCTCTCCGCCCAGTCGTTCGCATATCCACTTTTCGTGTGTCCCGGCACCAAGGTCAAGGACGAAATCGCTTCCATGCCCGGCAACTACCGCTGGTCAGTGGATCTGCTCGTAAACGAATGCCTCGCAGCCCGGGATTTGGGCATCCCTGCTGTCATACTCTTCGGCATCCCTGCGAAGAAAGACCCCCTGGGCTCGGATGCCTGCGATCCCAAAGGGATTGTCCAGAGAGCCTTGCGCGCGCTGAAGAAATCCGCGCCGGACCTGATCGTGATTTGCGATCTCTGCCTCTGCGAATACACCAGCCACGGGCACTGCGGAGTCGTCAAGGGAACGGAAATTGACAACGACGCGACGCTAAAGATTCTGGCCAAAGCGGCGGTGGTTCAGGCCGAAGCGGGCGCGGACATGGTGGCACCTTCGGATATGATGGACGGCCGCGTGGGGCGAATTCGCGCCGCGCTCGATGCGAAAGGGTTTGAGCAGGTTCCGATCCTCGCCTACTCGGCGAAATACGCCTCGGGATTCTATGGGCCTTTTCGCGAGGCGGCGGACTCCACCCCCCAGTTCGGTGACCGACGCTCCCACCAGATGGACCCGGCCAATCAGCGCGAAGCGTTGCGCGAAATCGCCTTCGACATTGAGGAGGGCGCGGACATCGTCATGGTCAAGCCCGCCATGCCGAACCTCGATATCATCGCCTTGGCGCGCCGCCAGTTCCGTGTGCCCATCGCGGCCTACCAGGTGAGCGGAGAATTCTCACTGATCGAGGCGGCGGCGCGAAAAGGTTGGATCGATCGCGAGAGGATCATGCTGGAGAGTCTCACAGCCATCCGCCGCGCGGGAGCGGACATCATTCTGACGTATTTCGCCAAGGACGCCGCCAAACTCCTGGGTTCTTAGACGCGGGGTGCAATTCTTGCTCGACCGCAGACGACTTCTCAATTGCCTCATGCTCTTGGTGCTCCTCCGGGCTGCGGCCCTGGGCGCTGAAGTAAAGTCCACCTCCAAACGTGTAACCCTCAGCCGGGAGATTGAATCCATTCTCCGATCCAGCGAGGCAAAGCGTGGCCACTGGGGGATTGAAGTCGTCCGCCTCTCCGACGGAAAAATTTTGTATACCCGCAATGCCGAGCAGTTGTATCTTCCCGCCTCCAACATGAAGCTGTTTACGACTGCCGCGGCTCTCGAGAGGCTCGGCCCGGATTTCCGGTTCCGCACCACGGTGGAAGCAGAGGCCCCGCCCGACGCCGCCGGCCGCGTCGAAAACCTCTTTCTTGTGGGGAGAGGCGATCCAACTCTCGGCTACCAAGTGATTCCCAATCCTGTCCAACTGCATGGAGAAGGCCCTCCGGACGCGGACCTGCAGGAATTCGCTCGCCAGCTGACGGAGCACGGCGTCCGTGTAATCGCCGGGAATCTCATCGTGGATGAGACCTATTTCATCGACGAGCCCTTCGGCCGCGGTTGGGAAGAAAGCAATCTGCAGTTCGGTTATGCTTCGCCCGTGACGGCGCTGGCGTTTAATGATAACGCGCTGCTCATGCGATCGACGCCGGGAGAGAGTGTGGGCGCGTGGGCTCAAGTCGATCTCCAGCCTTTTCCGGACTACTACACTCTGATCAACCGCATACTGACATCGGCGAAGGGCACCAGAAAACAAATTCATATCGGCCGGAAGCCCGGATCAAGGCGGCTCGAGGTTTGGGGTCAAATCGCGTTCGGCGCGGAACCGGACGAAGATTCCATCGCGGTTGACGATCCGCCCCGGTGGGCTGCCGAACTATTCCGCAAAGCCCTCGAAGTACGAGGAGTCACCTTGAAGGGGAGCATCGAAGTCCGTGGCATCACACGCGCCGAGGCGTCGGCTCCCAATTTCGTCCCCCCCAATCCCTCTCGTGTCGTCCTGGGCAAGCACCTCTCTGCGCCGCTTGCCGACGACATTAGGACCATCAACAAATTCAGCCACAACCTGCACGTCGAAATGCTGCTGCGAACGCTGGGTAAAGAGTTGAAGGGCCGGGGAAGCTCCAACGCGGGCATCGAGGTGCTGGAGGAATTCGTGAAAGACATAGGGATCGAAGACAACGAGGCGATCTTTTCCGATGGTTCAGGCCTTTCACGCCACTCCATCATCGCGCCGCGCGCCATCATCAAATTGCTTCGGTACATGGCGAAGTCGCCGCGCTCCCCGGTGTATGTGGATTCGCTCCCCGTCGCCGGGGAAGATGGGACGCTCCAGGACCGCTTCGAGCGGACATCTGCGCGCGGAAAGATCCATGCCAAGACGGGCACGATTGAGCATGTGAACGCGCTTTCCGGCTACATGGACCTGCCCTCCGGTGAACGGCTGGCTTTTTCGATTCTTGGGAATGAACACCCAATGCGTGCCCATGAAGGCAAGCAGGTGGTGGACCGCCTTGCGGTGACGATTTATGAGCAATTCGGCGGGCGGCAGAAGATTAAGCGAAGGAAGAGAACGGTTGTCACCCAACCCTCTCCGGTGGGGAGAGGGTGATCCGCCGGCTGGCGGATGGGTGAGGGCTTCGACCTAATTACCGCAGATCATGAAGACCATCACCATCTTCGGCAGTTCACTCCCCGGCGAGGGCAGCGCCGCGTATGAGGACGCTCGCCTTCTTGGCCGGCTTCTGGCCGAGCGGGGCTACCTGGTCTGCAACGGCGGTTACGGTGGACTGATGGCCGCCTCGGCGCGGGGGGCGCGCGAGTCGGGCGGGCACACGATTGGCGTGACTTGCGCCCTCTGGCCGGCAGTGGCAAATCCTTGGATCGTAGAGGAAGTTCGCGCCGCAACTTTCCTCGACCGGCTCATAAACCTCATCGAACGCGGAGACGCGTACGTGGTTCTTCCGGGCGGAACTGGGACGCTGGCGGAATTGGCGTTGGTTTGGGAGATGATGAACAAATCCGCGCTCGCCCAAACGGTGGGAGGGCGAAAACCCCTGCTGGTGGTGACTCCCTACTGGCAGCCGGTCATTGACTGCCTGAGTCAGGAGAGCAGGCTCAACGCCCGCGGTGGCGCCCAGCGCGCTCCGGCGATGGAAATGGTGACGCTGATCGAGCGCCCTGAGGACGTGGTAAAAAACCTTGGTTTGTTGCCCGTCTCGTAGCCCGGGATTCATCCTTTAGACTGTGCGTGCCCGTGTGTCAGTGATACGATACACGCCGAGCAGGATCTGACCCTCGCCTGAAGTCCCGAAGCTTGCCCCGTGCAGCGCTACCGCCATTGATCTGGGGTTAGCCGCGTGAATGATGAAACCATACCGATGACACCGACAGTAGGAATTGAGGAGACGGAAATCCGCGCCCTTCGCTTCGCGATGGGCCTTTCTCTCGTAGTGGGGTTCGGCATGCTGGCCCTGAAGATTTTTGCCTATGCCGTGACAGGGTCGGTGGCGATTCTTTCTGACGCGGCCGAGTCCGTTGTTCACGTCGTAGCCGTGTCTTTTGCGGCCTACAGCCTTTCACTCAGCCTTAAGCCCGCCGACCGCAGCCATCTGTACGGGCACGACAAGATCTCGTTCTTCTCGGCCGGTTTTGAGGGCGCGATGATTATTCTCGCGGCGATTTACATTACTTATGTTTCCGCGGATAAATGGCTGCATGGTTTGAAAATTGAAAACCTGGGGAAAGGCACACTTTTGACTTTGGCTGCCGCGCTGATCAATGCGGCGCTCGGTGGGTACTTGGTTTGGGTTGGGAGAAAGCATAAATCGCTGGTCCTGGAGGCCAACGGCAAGCACGTCCTCACGGATTCCTGGACGAGCTTCGGCGTCGTGGCGGGGCTAGGCTTAGCGCTTCTCACGGGCTGGATGCCCCTCGATCCTCTTGTGGCGATGCTGGTCGCGTCGAATATTCTCTGGACGGGAGGGAACCTGTTACGCCGATCCGTGGGTGGGTTGATGGACGAGGGGGATCCAGAAACCGAAGGGCGAGTTGTCCAGGTTCTGACCCAGGCCACGTCGCAGGAGGGCATCCAATTCCACGGCCTGCGGTACCGCAACACAGGTAGCAGGACCTGGGTGGAGGTCCACCTGCTCTTCCCACAGGATATGACGCTCGCTACTGCGCACCGGCTGGCCACTGAGGTTGAAAATCGCGTGCGCCACGAACTCGGGCTGCGTGCCGAAGTGCTTACCCACCTGGAAACTTTGGAAGATCACAAGGAAGTTCATTCCCACCATCCATCCGAGCATATTCCGGAGTAAGCTGATTGGCGAGGTCCGAACGGAGAGCCACGGCGGCGCCGGGCTCTTCCCACCGTACTCCCGTTGGCTTTACGGATCGACCGAACATGGAAACCCATACTCGACTGGCCAAGGCAATCGACGAATTCTCGCGAGCAACGCTGGAGTTTCCGGCGGTGGTTGAGCTTCTGGCGAGGTTTGTTTCCGGGCCGATCAGCGAACCGCTGCTCGAAGCGCTCGAACCCGGCGCGAATCCTGCGTCCATTCGCAAGGACCTGGAGCTGGTGCGCGACGCGCTCGCGTACCTGCGCGAGAGTCCGCGGCCGGCCCTCGGGCGCTTGAGGGATACGCGAGAGCTTCTCGAACGCGTCGCAGTGGAAGGCGTCGCGCTTGCCGCGCTGGAAATTCTGGCCGTGGTCGAGCTGGCGCGGGCCGCGCGCGACGTGCGTTCTATCTTTCTGCGGAGCCCGCAAACGCACCTCGACGAGCTGGTGCGCGGCTTGGCGGATTTTCGCTCCCTCCTCGCCGAGTTGGATGGAAAGATCTATCCCGACGGCTCAATCGACTCGTCGGCGAGCCCGGAGCTTGCCCGCATCCGGCGCAACATCGAACGGCTGCGCCAGGAGCTGCAGACTTCGCTCGAGCGCCTGGTGCGGCGCCTTGAGCAGCAAGAAATCGCCCGCGACGCCATCGTGACCATCCGCAACGACCGCTTCGTCATTCCCGTGCGCGTCGAGGAGAAACGCCGCGTGGCGGGTATCGTTCATGGCGCGAGCTCTTCGGGCGCGTCGGTCTTCATCGAGCCTATGGAAACCGTGCCGCTCAATAACGAGCTGGTCGAGCTCCAGGACCGCGAGCTGGCGGAAATCCGGCGCATCCTGGCAGAGTTCAGCGGGCGCCTCCGCGAGCAACGCACCGAAATCGCAGCGGCTGCGGAAATCCTCGGCCGTCTCGATCTCGCTTTTGCCAAGGCGGAGTTCGCCCGGCGCTTCGATTGCTGCCTGCCCCAGTTCGCGAGCGCCCGCCGCCTCGCGCTCAAGGAAGTGCGACACCCCCTGCTCGAGAAAGCCCTGGAGGGCCAGGAACGGAAATCCGTTCCGCTGTCGATCGACCTTGCGGAACCGAAGACGATGGTGGTGATCAGCGGGCCCAACACCGGCGGGAAAACCGTGGCGGTCAAGACCATCGGCCTTGCCGTCCTGATGGCGCAGGCGGGCCTTCCAGTTCTCGCCAGCGAAGCGCAACTCCCTATCTTCGGCCGGGTGCTTGCCGACATTGGCGATCAGCAATCCATCGAAGCGAGTTTGAGCACCTTTTCGGCGCACATCATGAACATTCAGGCGATGGCCCAGGTGTCGGACCGGAATGACTTGGTGCTGCTCGACGAGCTCGGCTCGAGCACCGAGCCGAATGAGGGTGCCGTGCTGGCGATTGCTATCCTGGAACACTTCCGCGCGCGTCGCGCAACGACCTTTGTGACCACGCATCACACGCGCCTCAAAGCCTATGCCACGGCCACTCCGGAAGCGCTCAACGCCGCGATGGAATTTGACGAGAAGACCTTGATGCCGACCTATCGCCTGCTGGTGGGTTTGCCCGGTAAGTCCAGCGCGCTCGAGACGGCGGAGCGATTAGGTATGGAGCCCTCCATCATCGCGAGGGCGCGCTCCATGATGGATCCCGTCGATGCCGAAGCGGCTTCGCTTGTTGCAAGCTTGCATGAGCTCAAATCCCGCTTGGAGGAAGAAGCGGCCGCCGTCCGGAAACAGCGGAAGGAGCTGGAAGAGCGCCAGGCGGGATTGGAGCGGAAGTTCGAGGAAGAACGGCGCGCGAAGCTGAAGGAACTCGACGAGCGCCTGGCCGGGACGATCAAATCCTACGAGAACAAGTGGGAGCACACCGTTGCCGAAATCCGGGCGCAGTCTGCCGCCAAACTAGGGAAGAAATCGGAGCGCCGGCCCGCCGCGCTTGCCCAGGAAGTTCGCGAGGAGTGGAATTCACAGGTGCTCGAAACCCTCGGCGCGCTTCCGGCGGAGGACGGTGTGATCACGCCCAATCTCCCGCCGAAAGTGGGCGACCAGGTGCTGGTGGCAGATGTCCCGACGCCCGGCAGAGTCCTTTCCCTTCTCCCGGACGAACACGTAGAAGTTGAGGTGGGCCGCCTGAGAATGCACGTGAGGCAGGATCAACTCAAGGTCTTGAGCCCGGGGGGCAGCGGGCCCCGCGCGACATCACCACGCGGCACGCCTGCTTCGGTTGCAGGCGCGACTACGGCTGCCCCGGTCGAAATCAACGTTATTGGAACGACGGCGGAAGAGGCCTGCGAGCAGGTGGATAAATTCCTCGACCGGGCGTTCCTCGATGGCCGCTTTCGTGTCCGCGTGATTCACGGCTTTGGGAAGGGAATACTTCGCAAGGCGCTGCATGAACTGTTCGCCGGGCACCCGCACGTTGAGAAGTTTTACGCGGCGCCGCAGCACGAAGGCGCAGGTGGAGCTACAATCGTGGAATTGAAGTTGTAGGGGCACTTCGCAAACCGCCCTTATCCGGAGCCGGAAAGGAGAACATGCCCGTTACGCTGCCCAAGATCTTTGAAAAGAGCTATACCGTTACCGATGACTTGGCCGTGCACTTCATGGGCGAGGAAGCGCCGCCTGTCCTCTCCACACCCGCCTTGCTGCTCTGGATGGAAATGACCTCGAGCGAAAGCATCAAGGAGCTGCTCTCGCAAAGCCAGGACACCGTAGGCGTGGGAGTTACGCTGAAGCATCTGGCCGCAACTCCCGTCGGGGGACGGGTGCGAATCGTGACCCGCCTCGTGAAGGTGGAGGGGAGAATCTACTCTCTTGAGATTGAAGCATTCGACGATACCGAAAAGGTTGGGGAGGCGATGCACCAGCGCGCCGCGGTCACCATCGCGAAATTCGCCGTGCGCGTACGGGCGAAGATGAAGCGCGCCTGAGCTGCCACGGCTCTCCATCGAAACAAGTTCGCTGTGTCTTCTGCAAAATCTGCAGCGCGCTTCAAGTCAACCGTTCGAATTTGATATCCGCGTCGGTGAGGAATTTAGGTGGGGTTCGATATTTTTCAATCTTCACGCCGAAGACAGGCTTGGTGGATGTACTTCCGGGATCCAGCCCAGAGCGAACCACCTTGCCCCAGCAGAAGATGCTATCGGCGGTCTTCCGGTCGATACCTTTGGGAGGCGTAATGCTCATCTCAAGCGCCGCGTTCAGAGGTAGCGGCACCTCTCCCCGGAAGAGAACGCCGTTGGCGCTGA
This sequence comes from Acidobacteriota bacterium, assembly GCA_016202975.1. Taxonomy (GTDB): domain Bacteria; phylum Acidobacteriota; class Terriglobia; order UBA7540; family UBA7540; genus JACQNR01. The sequence continues at coordinate 2,986 of JACQNR010000368.1, read as the reverse complement.
GGTTCTCCGTCACGCCCCTGTGCCAGTTGTTTTCCCCCGCCTCGCGATAGATCAGCGTGCCGCGAATCGCATAGCGAGACTCGCGCTTGATGATCTTCCTGGCGGCTTCCGACTCGCGCGCGCCGAATAACGTGCGTAGTTTGCCAAGGAACGCTGGGGGCATCGGTTTAACCGGTACGCCTGAATTTCACCCTTAATTTTCCCCTCTGGTGTGGCGAGTGTCAAGTGGGAGTATGGCTGTGGGCTTGCCCGAGCCTGCCCCGGACCGTTTCGCACTGAATACAACGCGACCAGTCCAGACTTGATTCAAGCTCGAAGCAGTATTCGATCGGCTCATCGGCAACGCCCAGGCTGAAACGGTTCCAGGAATACCCCGGCGGTCGCAGTGTCGCGTGGCGACCGCAGAATAAACAGAATTGGAGAGCGCCATTGAACTCACCAAACTATTCTTGCGGAAGAACCTTGGGAAGTCTAGTCGAGCTTGCCCTCCACGACGATAACGAAAGAAATCTGCTCAGGTTGGGTTTGGTTCGGAGTGATTCTACAATGGCCGACCGCGTTTGCGGGTGACATTGCGAGCTTGCACGCCGCGGCGGCGCAAGCCGGTATTCTCAGAGCAATGCCGATTTTACCGCTGAATCTTGAAGCCGATTTTGAGCGTGACCTGAAATTCCTCGACTTTTCCGTCCACGATGCGCCCGCGCTCCTCGACCACTTCAAACCAATCCATATGATGGATGGTTTTCGCGGCCTCTGCCACGCCGCACTTCACCGCCTCGGCAAAGCTGGTGGGTGATGTGCCTACAATTTCTGTAATTTTGTAAACTCCTGGCATCCCGAGATTCTCCTTTCCCAATACGATTCATTGACGCCGGACATTGTACGCCAGACTGAAAGCGTGTGCATTGCTTACCGAAAGGGGTCCTGAATCGCATGGTGACTCTGTGAGGTCGGCGGAGAACCCGTGGCGTGCGGTGGATAGGACCATTGAGGGCTGGGTAGTGTCTTAATTTGATTCCAAGAGATCAACGATTTCCCCAATTTCCCAAACGTGGTCTCTAACTCCCGCTTCCATCGCAGGGGTAACACGCAGAGTCGTATGAACGCGACAAAAGTTATAGTGCATGTAATGGAGGGCGACGGCATAGGCATGATTCTCAATCTTCTTGGAGAAGGCATTGGTCAGCCTGGTGAATCGCCGCATCTGCATACGCATGGTGAGGTTTTGACGCTCTGAGTAGCTCGTAGAAATATACTTCGGATTCGGCTTGCCAGAGATGGCCTTGCGCTCACATGATACGCACTCAGCCGGACTGTAGCGCGTTTCTTCTTGACTGGATTCGTACAGCTTAACCAACATGGCATAATCCACGTCAGCCCCAAAAGCGCCTTCTACGGCCTCAAGATATACGCGAAGCCCGTCGGTCGTTAACTGGATACGATTAACAAGGCGGCTCTTCAGATCATCTATGAAAATCCGCGCTGTGCGCAAATCTCGGTTTCCAACCATGAATGAAGGAACGAGCTTCGTGTCGGCATCAATAGCAACCCACGTCCACACGTCACCGTAGCCGAACTGCCCTTGTTTATCAGCCGGAACGTTTTTCGCCTTTGCGTAGCAGAAAGACCAGATTTCATCGCATTGGACGCGCTTGCATTTCAGATTGCGAAGGACGCGGTCTTGGTAATCAGCGCATACGCGGCCAATATCTTCAAGTAGCCACATCACGGTATTGACGTTAACTTTGCAAAGGCGGGCGGTAGAACGCAGGGAATTTCCTTCAACAAGGCTGGCAACGATCAGGGTTCGCTTTTCTTTATTGAGTTTATTCATACCTCCTATTATGCTTTAGCAGGTCAAGCATGTCAAGCATTATTTTATGGTTCGCAGGGTGACTCAGGCCACCATTTCATTCATGTAGCCAGGCAAGACCTCTTCAACCACATGCTCTTCTCCGGTTTTCAATTCCAGTGTTCGCTTCGACAAACCGGCAATCATCTTAATTGAGGATGTGGGCCATGTCTCTGCTTTGGTGATGATTGCAAAACGCGACCAGTGGTCGTAGTGCGTCCGTTCAATATCAAGCACCAAAAACGCGTACCGTTCGGCTTGGATTTGCCCTCCATAGGACGGCGGAAGCACTTTAATAGCAGCAGTATGGTGAGCGGCTTCATCGGAAGCAAAAGTCACAAAGTCGAAATAATGGGGAAATCTATTCCCTTTCACGAGTACGCGACGGTCAACGCTGTGTATAAACGGTGGTTGCCAACTTTTTAATGTTCTGCCTATTCTTGCAGAAATTGGCTCTTCCTCGATTTCCGGTTGGTGGCCAATCAATTCAAGCATCGCCATGGTCGCGCACAGAGCTACAGATAGGATTGCGTTCTCCAGACCAGCCTGTTTACAACCAACCTTAAACACATCTCTTACCAATTCGGCCCCGTAGCTTTTTGCAATGCTCTCTAGGTGCTTTCTTCTCGACTCAGTAAGGGTTATGCCCTGAATGAACAGTTCGGCGAGTGATTTTCCAGAATCGTGTACGACAAAGTAATCGGGAAGTTTTCTCTCAATAACGATATCCACGTTTCGGTCGTCAACTGTCTTTATCGGGAGCGTAAGGACGCAATCATCCTTGAAGGCAGCAACCTCCACGCCTCGCCGAAGGTATTCGATCAACGAGTCCTTAATCGAATCGCAATTCGTAATTTCCATAATCCAATCGATTCAAGGTTATATTCATGACCTGAAATGAACGGATCAAAAACTCTTCGATTGTATCCACATTGTCAAGATTGTCTATTTGCTCCTTCAATTTCTCGGCCTCTTTTGTTGCCGCGTTCCAAACGTGCCTGTGCCAACCCGACCTCCGATTACCATGCTTATCAACGTAACTGGCCTCTAGGTCTATCCCATCGATCCTGACCGTATGCAAGAGAAGGGCCAAAGACCAACCGCCAGGGCCGTCCTTCCAAGCAATACGAACGT
>JACQNR010000350.1 GCA_016202975.1 Acidobacteriota bacterium | reverse complement strand
GCTCTCGCGACCCGGCGCTGATCGGCTACTACGAAATCCCGGGACTTCCACCGGGCAACTACACGATTGAAGTCGAAGCGATCGATCCGAGTTTCACGCTGGGATCAGGCCTGGGGCCGGTCGGCAACCTGGGCATCGTGTTTCCGATGCCTGCGACCGCGTGCCCGGATGGCGAATTCTATGACCTCGCAGAATCCAACAACGACGTTTGTACGGACAAGACGCCGGTCCCGGTGGGAGCCGGTTCGGATACCGGCAATGTGAACATTATTCTCAACGGCACGCCTCCGCGCTACGACGCGTGGGAGGATGGGCCGTAGATTGCGCTGTAGGGGCGGGTCTATGACCCGACCTTACACCCGGTTTAGGCAGAGGGGGCGGGTCCAAGACCCGCCCCTACAACTCCAATGAAAGATTTCAACAAAACTCGGGAGGAGGGGCGTCTTGCGGCAGGGGGCGCGCTGCTGAAGGCGGTGCTGCTTTTGGCGCTCTTCGTTAGCGGCTGCGGCGGCGGTGGCGGGGGTGGCACGCCGACGCCTCAGAACCCCCGGCCCAGCATTACCTCCATTTCGCCTTCGAGCGCCAACGCCGGCGACAGCGCACTCACGCTCACCGTGGACGGCTCGTCGTTCATTTCGAGCTCGGTGGTGCGCTGGAACGGCGCGAGCCGCACCACAACATTTGTCAGCGCCACACGATTGACCGCGGCTATTCCCGCGAGCGATCTTACGTCGGGGGCAACGGTCAACGTCACCGTGTTCAACCCTGCGCCGGGGGGAGGTGTCTCTGGCGCCGCCACTTTCACCGTCAATAACCCCGCGCCAACGCTCACCAACATCTCACCCAACAGCGCCACGGCCGCCGGGGCGGCGTTCACTCTGACCGCGACGGGGACGAATTTTGTCTCCAATTCCATTGTGCAGTGGAACGGGACAAACCGCTCCACATCCTTCGTGAACGCCACGCAGGTCACCGCGACGATTGCGGCGAGTGACCTTGCCAACGGAGGAAGCGTTCAGGTCACGGTCGCCAACCCTGCCCCGGGCGGTGGAACCACCGACCCGCAGACTTTCACCATTAATAATCCCGTTCCGGCGATTACTTCTCTTTCTCCCTCAAGCGCGACAGCGGGGGGAGTCGCCTTCAACCTGACGGTCAACGGGTCGGCCTTCGTCACAAGTTCTGAAGTGCGCTGGAACGGCAGCGACCGCGCGACGACTTTTACCAGCAGCGCGAAGCTGACGGCCGCGATTTCGGCCGCCGATATCGCGTCGATCGGAACCGCTCAGGTCACGGTATTCAATCCCACTCCGGCGGGAGGAACTTCCGGCGCAATAGCCTTCAACATATCCGCCGTACCCCCTTTGAGCGTCGACACCTCGCAATTGCCCGCGACCACCAGCGGCCGCGATTACAATTTCATGCTTGCCGTGAGCGGCGGCACCGCCCCCTACACCTGGAGTGTTTCGGCGGGCGCCTTGCCGGGCGGGCTATCCATCGACCCCTCGACGGGCCGCATTTTGGGGACAACCGCGACCGTTCTCACTGACCAGACTTTCAATTTCACGGCGGGCGTATCGGATTCCTCGGTTCCTCAGGGCACCGGATCGCGCGCGCTCGCCATCACGGTGCGTGCTGTGGGAAACCTGGGCCGCAACGATACGCGCGCGGGGGCTACGCCGATTTCCAACGGAACGATCGCTGCCTCCATCAGCCCTTACGGCGACGAGGATTTCTATTCGTTCCATGCCACCAGCGGAGCCACCGTGACCGTCGAAATCACGGCCCGACGGCTACCCTCTCCCAGCCAACTCGACTCGGCCATCGAAATCCAGGACAGCAGTGGCACCCGGCCCACTACCGGCTGCCGCAGCCCAGATCATCCCTTCATCATCATCAATGGCATGCCCACGGTTAACGATCTCACACCCAACACGTTCGACGACGAGTGCGCGGACGACGACATCGTACTCGGCGTGAGTCAGGACTCAAAACTGGAATTCCAGCCCTCTGCCACCGGCACCTATTACGTCCACGTCGCCGACCTGCGCGGCGACGGGCGCCCGGACCTGATCTACGAGCTTTCCCTCTCCGGCGCAGATTAAGCAAATTGGGGGGGTCTCTGTTCTCTGCCCTAGCAAACCCGCTGGTGGGACGCTTCCCATCGTGGCGTGTCTTCCATATGGGGGATAACGTCACAAAGGAGGACTTGGCCATGGGGAGACCAGAAAGCGATGGACACCTTGGAGGTGTCTGAGGCATCTAAACAGCCCCTAGGGTTGCGGTTGAGACCGAGCGGGTAGATACTATGGTTATCTGGGCCATCGAACGCGTGAGCGAAGGAGGAACGACTTATGAGGCGAAGATTCTTTGCGGGCCTGTTCGTACTCGTGTCGTGGACCGTCATGGTGGCGGCGCACGCACAAAAGGAGGCCACGCCGCGCGCCGAGGAAAGGATTCAGAAAGAAGTCCGGCACGAAATCCTGATGCTGCCCTTCTTTGGCGTTTTCGACAACATCACTTACAAGGTCGAAGGCTACAAGGTGACGCTGATGGGCCAGGTGAGCCGGCCGTCACTGAAGAAAGACACCGAGAATGCCGTCAAGAAAATTGAAGGCGTGGAGCAGGTTAACAATCAGATCGAGGTTCTTCCGACCTCGAACATGAACGATCAGTTGCGCGTTGCGCTGTATCGAGCCATCTATGGGGATCAATCACTCGAGCGTTATGCGATGCCCGTAAATCGGCCAATTCGGATCATCGTTAAGAATGGGCATGTCATCCTGGAAGGCGTCGTGAATAGCGAAGCCGATAAGAATCTCGTCTATATGCGCGCCAACGGCGTCCCTAATGTGTTTTCAGTTACCAACAACTTGCGGGTTGTTAAGGAATGAGGCGGAAAGGCTGGGCGAGTTCAAAGCGACCTCGGCGCCCGCGCGGGTGGATGGGGATTTACTTCCTGCAACTGAGTCAGGATGACCAGGAAGCAGTTGCGAAATTGGTCGAGCAGATCAAACCCTACAAGCGGCGGGGCGGCCATGTCTCACGCCGCCTGCACGCAATCGTGCGCTTGTTTGACTACGAGGGAAATTGGCACGAAGTCGCGGCGGAAACGGTTTCGCTCAGCATACATGGCGGCGTGCGAGCTCATCCTCACCAGGCTGAAATCGGGCTAGGGCACCTAAGTCAACTGGCCGGAATTCGCACCGCAAGCGGAGGGACGCATTGTCTTCCGCGGGCTGGGCGGAGCGGGCAATCTTTCCGAAATGGCCTTTGAGTTTCTCGACATTGACAATTTCTGGGGAATCGATTCCCCCCCCGACACGCCGTTGTGGGAGACGACGGCCCGCTAGGGGCTCCCGCGCCATCTGGTGGCTCCAGGCGCAAGCTCGCTATTAGACTTCTCTCCCCGACCTTGCGCGAAAGGTAGAGGAAACATCCCGGAGGCTGAAAGAGCCGGGAGGCGAGGTAAGCAAGCATCCGGGAAGCCCTTCGCGGAAAAGGAGTTGGCAACCCATTACGCCCAAGTGTCATCGAAGCTCAGTATCTGAAGGTGTGGTACGGTAGTCTGCCCTGCGAAAGAAGCGGGGTGCCTTCTGGAAGTTTTCGTTCCCATGCGAGTTCCAGGTTCTCGAGTTCGGCGTAAGGCGATTCGCGTCCTTGCGGTGTGGTTTATCATCGGGCTTCAGGCCGAGATGGTCTGGCTCGGCGAGTTCCATCGCCACGCGGAGGAGCAGTCCGGCATCGGCGGCGCGACCTTTGTGGAACGCGCAGCCGGGCAGTCGACCGACGCGCATCATTCACCTCGCTGTGTTGCCTGCCAGATCAGACTGGAACGCGCGGCCAACCTGGCCACCGCCAACGTCCCGGCCGCGCCAGCGTCCGTCAGGACTTTGGTTCCTTTAATTCCCTCCGCTTTCTTCTCCCCACTTCATTTTGCGGCCGAGTCTCCCCGCGCGCCTCCGGTTGGCTAGTTCTCCTGGCCACCTCCCTCGGTGCGCCCATAATATTCGATATTCGGAGGAATCTTGCGATGCGGCGATTCGCGATTCTCGTAGTCCTACTCCTTATGATGCAGGGCCTTGCCAGAGCGCAGGGCGAGAACCAAGACAATACAGACCAGCGGCTCAAGGCGCTTGAGGACCGCATCGTGGCGTTGGAGGAGGAAATCCGCGCCCTCAAGGCAGAACGCGCAGCGCCGCCTGCCACGGAGACCGCGACGCAGGCTGCGACCCCGGCGCCGCCATCCGAGGCGCCTCCTCCTGCGCCTGCACCCCCGCCCGTAACGGCGGCTGCGGCTCCGCCGCAGGCCGTCGAGGCTCCGGCGGGACTTGTCGGTCCTTCCGCCACGCCCCTGCCCGTATATGGCGGCGCCTCGGCGGCGGCGAAAGTCCTCAACCCCGACATAGGCGTGATTGGAAATTTCATCGGAGCGACTGGTCGCAACCAAATCAACCCTTTCCCGGCGCTCTCCTTGCAGGAAAGTGAGGTGTCCCTCCAGGCCATCGTGGATCCTTATGCTCGCGCCGACTTCTTCCTGGCTATCGGCGAGGAGGGCATCGAGGTTGAGGAGGGTTACGTTACCTTTCCCGCGCTGCCGGGGGGCTTCGTTGCGAAGGTCGGCAGAATGCGGGCAATGTTCGGGCGAGTGAATTCATTTCACAACCATAGTCTGCCCTGGGTGGACCGGCCTTTAGTAACCTTCAATCTGATGGGTGGTTCTCTTGAAGAGGCCGACGTCGGTATCAAGGATTCAGGCGTCTCAGTAAGTCGAATTCTGCCGAGCGTAACGGGCTTATTCCTAGAAGCCACTGGAGAGGTTTACCGTGGAGACTCGGGATCTTTATTTCAATCTAGCCGACGCAGCGACGTAAGTGCCGTTGGTCGCCTGCGGGCATACCGTGATTTGACCGAATCCACCAACCTGGAGCTGGGGGGCTCCTATGCGCGCGGCCATAACGACGTGGGGAGCGCGTTTCGCACCCAACTCTTTGGGGTGGACGCGACTTACCGCTGGAGGCCGCTGCGGCGTGCCATCTACCAATCTTTCGCGGCGCGCAGCGAACTCATTTGGAGCCGGCGTGACGAGATATCCGCCACCCAGCGTGGGTTCGGGTTCTTCACTTCAGCGGAGTACCGCCTGAACAGGCGATGGACGCTTGGGGGACGCTACGATTGGTCCGAGCGGGCGCGGGATGCGGCTCAGCACGACAGCGGCGGCTCTCTGGTTCTCACTTATTGGCCCAGCGAATTCAACCAGTTGCGCGGCCAGTTCCGGCGCACCCGTTACGCCGAAGGGCAAGTAGCGAACGAATTTCTTTTTCAGTTCCTGTTTACCCTCGGCGCGCACGGCGCACATCCATTTTAGGAGCTGATATGAAGAAATTACTCACGAACTGGTTCGGTTGCGGAATGGCGCTGCTGGCGTTGTGCTGCTTCACGGCCCCCAATGCCTCCGCCTCGAAGTTGAGGATCGTAACGTCCACGACGGACTTGGCCGAATTCGCTCAGCAAGTCGGTGGCGACCGCGTGGAAGTTGAATCGATCGCGCGTGGATATCAGGACCCGCATTTTGTGGAGGCGAAGCCGAGCTTCCTGCTCAAGATCCGGCGCGCAGACTTACTGATTGTCGTCGGATTACAGCTCGAGATCGGCTGGTTGCCGCCGCTGATTACGCAGTGCGGGAATCCCAACGTTCAGGTGGGAGCCAAAGGTTACCTGGACGCTTCACAGTTCGCGGAAATTCTGGAGATTCCCACCACCACGGTAACTCGGGCCATGGGCGACGTCCACCCGTTCGGGAATCCGCACTACTGGCTCGATCCCGAAAACGGGCGGCGCATTGCCCAGGGCATCAAGAACAAACTTGCCGAGATGCGCCCCGAAGACGCGGCCTATTTCGATCAACGCTTCCAGGACTTCAGCAAGCGGCTGACGGAGGCCGAGAAGAGCTGGGACGCGCAGATGGAGCCCTATCGCGGACGCAAGGTGATTACCTACCATCGTTCTTGGCCCAATTTTCTGAAGCGCTTTGGCCTGATTTCAGCGGGCGAAATTGAGCCACGCCCCGGGATACCACCCAGCCCCCGCCATACGGTGGAGCTGATTCAATTGATGAGGCGCGAGAATATCAAAGTGATTCTCGTGGAGCCCTATTTCGACCTGAAGACGCCCAACTCCATCGCGCGGGAGACCGGCGGCCAGGTGGTGGTCATGTTGCCTTCCGTGGGTGGAGAAAAAGAGGTCACCGATTACTTCCAACTCTTTAATTACGATATAAACTTGGTCGTGCGCGCCTTCCAGGCCGCGCACTGACCTCGGGTGGAGGCATAATGGAAATCCTTCCTTTTCTACTGGCGCCTTTCGTGGCCAGCCTGATCCTGACAGGCATTCATGCCTATCTCGGCGTGCACGTGGTGGAGCGCGGGGTGATTTTCGTAGACCTGGCGCTGGCTCAGATTGCGGCCCTGGGCGCGACGATCGCAGTGGTCATCGGCATGGATCCTCATGCCTCGGGCGCCTACTGGATCAGCTTGGCCTTCACTTTTCTCGGCGCCGCGGTTTTCTCGCTGGCGCGAACGCGCCGCGCGCACGTCCCGCAGGAAGCCTTTATCGGCATCGCCTACGCCGTGGCGTCCGCCGGAGCCATCCTCGCCATGAGTAAAGCCACGGGCGAGACCGAGCACCTCAAGGACATGCTGGTGGGGAACATCTTGGCCGTGTCCTGGCATGAAGTAGGACACACCGCGATTCTTTACGGCTTGATCGGCGCGTTTCACTACATCTTCCGCAAGAATTTCCTGATGATTTCCATGGACCCCAAGGGTGCGGAGGCCCAGGGGATTTCGCTCCGATTCTGGGATTTCCTCTTTTACGCCTCGTTCGGGTTTGTAGTGACGTCGTCGGTCGCCATCGCGGGCGTGCTCCTGGTCTTCTGTTATCTGATTGTTCCTTCCGTCGGCGCCATGCTGTTTGCAGACCGCATCGGGCGGCGGCTGGCGATCGGCTGGACGATGGGTACGCTGGTTTCCGCGCTGGGGGTTTACCTTTCGGTGCAGCTTGACCTTCCCACTGGCGCCACCATCGTCTGTACCTTCGGCGGCGTGCTGCTGGTGATGTTCATCGTCCACCTGCTGATCTTCCACCGCAACGGGGAAAATCCCCCCGCGGCGAACGCTGAAATTGTTCAGCAGTCGCAAAGCGCAAGCTAACGGCAGCGATTTGGGCGGGCTGCCGAAATTGCCGGGGCGAATGATTGGGAATCCCCATTCCTGAGGTCCAAACTATGACTGACCTGGAACGCCTCAACGCGACAATGAATTATGCGACGCCCGACCGGGCGCCTTTCCACGAATTCATGTGGCCGACCTGGCCCGAGACGGCGCAACGCTGGGCGCGCGAGGGCGGCTATGTCGAAAAGCAAACCGACTTCGGATGCGACCACTGGGTGGTGGAGTATTCCTGGTTCTTCCCGACGCCGGCCTTCGAGCGGGAGATTTTGGCCGAGGATAACGAAACCATCACCTTTGTCGATCCCCAGGGGATCGTGATGCGGGAGTTCAAGGTCAACCCATTGAGCTCTATGCCACAATTCCTCCGATTTCCCGTCGAAACGCGCGCCGACTTCCGCAGATTCTGGAGAGAGCGGATGCGGCCTGACCTCACGGAGCGCATCGGTCATGACTGGCGCGAGAGACTCCGTCGCCATCGCCATCGTGACTATCCCTTAATCGTCATCGCCGACCGGTGGGGAGGGTTTTTCGGCGCGTTGCGGAACATGCTCAGCGTCGAACGCCTCTGCACCCTTTTCTACGACGACCCGGCGTTCGTGGAAGAGATGATGGAAGCCGACGCGGAATTTCTTGTGGCCATCCTGTCCGACCTGCTCGAGGAAACCGACATCGACGTCTTTGGGTTCTGGGAGGACATGGCCTTCCGCACCGCACCGCTCATTTCCCCGGCCATGGTGCGGAAGTACATGCTTCCCAGATACCGGAAGGTGATCGAATTCGGCCGCAGCCGTGGAGTTCATTTTTTCGGCCTCGACAGCGACGGAAACATCGATCCCCTGATCCCCGTTTGGATGGACGCGGGGATCGACATTCTCTACCCCTTCGAAGTCCAAGCCGGAATGGATGTTTTGGCCGTTCGTATGAAATATGGCAAGGACTTGCGCATCTGGGGAGGGGTGGACAAAAGGTGTTTGGCTGGAGGGCCAGCAGCCATTGACGAAGAACTTGAAAGGATCCGGACGCTGATTCGAGAGGGCGGATATATTCCCATGCTCGACCACAGCGCCCCGCCCGACATCCCTTATCAGAATTACTGCTATTTTCTGAAGAAATTGAAAGACATCTTATAAACTCGATTGATAGAGGCGCGGCGAATTCAGTGTAGCGGCAGTGTCTGGCCGCCGCAAATCCCAAATTCCGAATTTAGGCAGGGCAGAGTTTGTCTATCCCGAACTATGCGGTTCGTTTTTCAGAGAGACAGCCGCACATTTGATGAAGGCCCCTGCGTTATCTGTTCCCCTCCCAGGCATAGGGCAGGAAAATTTCAGCTTTTCCTTGCGGCGCTCCCTGAGGCTTGGGCCTATAATCGGCGCGACGAAGTTCTAGCAAAGTTCCGCACTACGCTGGCATCGAGATTGGTGGAGGGCGTGATGAACAAATCGCCGGACCCCGCCTCGCGCTCGCTGCGAACCCTATCTGTCGACATAGGCGGCAGCGGGATCAAAGTCTTGGTTCTCGATGACGCAGGGAAACCGCTCACCAAGCGGCCGCGGGTCAAGACACCCGAGCCGTCCACGCCGGCGGCGGTCATCGAGACCATCGCCGCACTGGCCGCCGCGCAAGGCGACTTTGACCGGGTGTCCATCGGATTGCCCGGCCTGGTGCGCGACGGGGTCACAGAGACCGCGGACAATTTGGATTCTGAGTGGGTCGGTTTTCGACTGAGCAAGGCCGTTTCGGAAAGACTCGGGAAGCCCGTTCGAGCCGCCAACGACGCCGACGTCCAGGGCTTGGGCGCCATTTCCGGCCGCGGCGTGGAACTGGTCCTCACGCTGGGAACCGGGATGGGTTCCGCGCTGTTTGTCGAGGGAGTATTGGTGCCGAATCTAGAACTCGTCCATCACCCTTTTCGAAAGGGGAAGACCTACGAGGAACACCTTGGCCGGGCCGGATTGAAGAAGCAGGGTAAGAAAAAATGGAACCGATTGCTCGCCAAGGCCATCAAAGAGCTCGATCGCCTGTTCAACTTCGACCGCCTCTACTTGGGCGGGGGCAATGCCAAGAAGATCACCCCCAAGCGTCCCCCAACGGCCACGATCGTTCCCAACGTAGCCGGACTGCTCGGCGGGATCAGCCTGTGGCAGGACTCGACAGGGCACCGGTCCAAGAACTGACAGCGCAGCCATGTGATTTTGTGTCTGCCTACGCCCGCCTGTCGGCAGAAAGGGCGCGCAGGACGTGGCCGTTCCAAAGCGTCGATTGTGCGACCCCACGGCATGAAGAACATGCCGCGGCTGCGCACTCTAATACTGTTTGCCCGGGGTGGGGTGTTTTTCGGGTTCGGGGGTGGGCATATGGCACTGGCCGTCGAAGTAGCCGCCGGGCTCGACGAAGAGTTTGGGAGTGTAGATTCCGCCCAGGACGACGCCGGCCTTCTTGATTTCCAAGGACTCGTTGGCGTGGATGTTTCCCTTGACTTTGCCGGCCACGGAGATTTGCCGCGTGTGGATGTCGCCCTCGACCTCGCCCTGTTCGGCAACCACCAGCATACCTTCACAGTGAATTTCGCCCTTGACGTGGCAATTGAGCCTGAACATCCCGGCCGGGACCTTGAGCTTCCCTTCCACTTCCACGCCCGGCTCGAGAAAGCCCACGACATTGTCGTCGCCGAGCAGCTCAATCCGCTCGCGCTTACGCTCGCCCTTCTTGTCGAACAGGGACATGTCAGGCTCCTCCAAGAATAATGGCCCAGTTTACAGCGGTCGAGCGCTGGTGAAAAGGGGGTTGTTAAGGGCAGTCATGTAACGGAAGCAACTTCAGAAGAGTTGGTGCCATCTACTTATAGGAAGGAACTTTTGGCTCCTGACGTGCCAAAGGCACTCTGGGGGCAGGTGAAGACCTTCGAATAATCATAGAAGGCGGCGGACGCCCGCCAGTAGAGGGCTTGGACGGGATGACACCCGTGACTATCATGGGTGTCCAAACTCATTGCCCGATGTCGTAAGCATCGTTGGACGGGTGAACGATGGAACTAGCTTCCATTGTCATTTGGCTCTTGCTGACCTTGGCGGCATTCGGCCTGTGGCTGGCTCAAAGCCTCCACATAAGGCCCGGCCGGCACTCCAAGCGCATAAGGATGCTGATCGGCGCGGTCGCCGTGGGTTGCGCCGTCAGCTTCCTCTTCCCCGTCATCTCTCTTACCGACGACTTCCGTTGTGACCAGCCTTCGGCAACCAGGCTC